>JAIPED010000039.1 GCA_021737325.1 Deltaproteobacteria bacterium | reverse complement strand
ATTCCTCTTGGATATTATCGCGGGTCTGACCATTGCATTTCTTGCCAGCATCATTCCCATTAGACGAGCGATGAAGGTGGATATCGCCAAAGGCTTGAGGCATCTATGAAAACTCTTCCGCTTTCCTATAGTCTAAAAAACATCATGCGACGCAAAACCACAACACTGTTAACAATCGGGGGAATGTCCCTGGTTGTCTTCGTCTTTGCCACAACGCTGATGATGGCTCGAGGATTAGAAAAGGCATTGGAAGCAAGTGGAAGCGAGCATAATGTCGTTTTACTACGAAAAGGATCGTCTTCGGAAGTTATGAGCTCCATTGAACGGAGTGAGGCGGCAATCGTGGAGATGTTTCCCGAAATTGCCATTGATCCCGCCGATGGCAAGCCGCTTGCGGCGCGGGAGATCTCTTCCTTGCTGATGCTCACCAAAAAGGATGGCAAAACAAAGGCCAATGTCAGCATTAGGGGAATTGGCGAAAAATCGCATAAAATCAGGGAGCAGGTAAAAATGCTCGCGGGCAGGATGCCACGGCAGGGAGTTACGGAGTTAGCCGTGGGGAACAATATTGCCCAACGCTTCAGTGGCATTGCGCTCGGCTCCACAATAAGCTGGGGGGGAGAGGAATGGCTAATTGTGGGAATTTTCGATGCGGGAAGCACATCCTTTAATTCTGAAGTTTGGGCGGACAACAACGGCGTGATGCGCTCGTTCCGCAGGAACGCCTATTCTGCGGTCATCTTTCGGAAGAATGAAGCGGCAAGCATTGAGCAGATTCAGCGCCGTATGGAAGATGAACATCGCCTGCCGTTAGAAGCAAAGGATGAGGTTACTTATTACCGCGATCAATCAAAGATGATGGCAATTTTTCTGCGCGTTTTAGGGATATTTTTTTCCGTGTCATTTTCCATCGGGGCGATCATTGGGGCAATGATAACAGCTCAAAATGCCGTTGCTAACCGCGTTGCGGAGATAGGCACCCTGCGAGCGCTGGGATTTCAGCGCTGGGATATTCTACAAACATTTTTGTTGGAAGCGGTAATCATGGGAGCATGTGGTGGCATGATTGGCGTCTTCTTCGCTTCATTGATGCAATTTGTCGATATTTCTACCGTCAATTTCCAGACATTCTCCGAAATCTCTTTTGGCTTTACCCTCACGCCGGGAATAGCATTATCATCATTAATTTTTGCCATCTTTATGGGAATTGCCGGGGGTATCCTGCCATCTTGGCGAGCAAGCAGGTTGAACATCGTGGATGCCTTGAGGGATGCCTAATCCCTGAGGGGTGGTATCAACGCTACCTTTTCATCGGTGATACTGGGAAGATAACTATTGGTGGCGGCGCAGGGAATTGAACCCCGGACACTACGGATATGAGCCGTATGCTCTAACCATCTGAGCTACGCCGCCATTTTGAGCGGCGTGTCGGGTATAATAAGCCTCTTTGTTTGTCAATTTCATTTGTTTGTTGCCCTAAACCTGTGCACATTGTCCCAGCCTCTCGTCCCAAAGGATTGGCCGCTGATTGATGAAGGGGGTAACCTTTTTTGCCTCATGCATAACCGCTATCCTTCCGTGCGCTGGTTCTTGGCAAAAAGATAAAGCAACACGGTAACCAACAAACATACCAGCGGGAAAAAGAATGCCGCATGGAGCGCTTGCGGTGAATACCCTCCCCTCCACTCAACCACGAACCCCATGGAATGTTGCGCCACCGCAGCCCCCAGCAGAACAAAAAAGTTTAACAAAGTAAGCGCTGTGCCAACGATAGCAACGGGAAAAGCCCCACGCACGATGGGATACATCATTACTCCGCTGGATACGGTTAATCCCATGGCAAGAAAATAAAACTCCCAGAACACCGAAGGAAGGATTTCCAACCATCCCAGAAACCCCGTCATTAGTAATAACAAACCGCACTGTCCTACGATCAATGTCCATTTATAAGATTTGAACACCCTTCTGGCAATGCCGTCCATCATGGCGGAACCCACCATAAAACCGATGGATACCCACATTAGCAACCTTCCCGCCATTTCTCTGCTAAGATTCATAACTTCCATGAGGTATGGGCCACCCCATATCCCCTGCACCGCCATGAAATTGCCAAACCAACAGAAAGAGAGGGCGGCAAGCAACCAGAATGAGCGATCCTGTATAATTATCTTCCATGCCTTGAGCATTCCAGGATGCTCACTCATCGGCTCCGTAGCGCGATGCACAACAATGCCTCCCTCAGGCTCGTTGCGCACCTTAAGAAATACCAGTAGCGTCACTATTAGTTGCACAATGGCAATCGCCAGAAAGGCTCCCCGCCAACCGCTAAGCCCCACTAACAAGGCAAGCGGCGCCGTCCCCGCGATGTTACCAATGTTACCGACGGCAACCATCATCCCCGTTGCCTTACCAAATTCCTGCTTGCTGTACCATTTGCTAAAGATAACAAAAGCGGACATCAACACCCCGCCGGTACCAATGCCTAGCAACACCCGTCCTAACATGAGCGCTGTGATAGTTTGCGCCTGTGCAAAAACAACGCCGCCGACAAAGGTTAAAATCCCGCAGAGCGTGATCACTAAGCGTCCTCCAAAGCGATCTACCAAGGGACCAAGCGGTATCTGTGTGATGGCGTAGGCATAAAAAAGCGCACCAGCAACGGCACCCAACTGCTCGGGCGAAAGTGATAACTCCTGGGAAACATCCCCAGCAACCACGGCCAACGAAACGCGATAAAAATAAACGAGAATATACATCAGGGCAAGAATGGTAAATATTTGCCATCTTTGCTGATTAATTCCGCGAACGGCCGGATTGATAACATTAACCTTCATGGAATTTCCTTTTTAAGCCCCTTGCACAGGGTCGCCATTTTAGTTTTGTTTGGTTTTTGCCAAGTTTTTCTTCCTGATTGACGAAAAGGCTTCCTAAAAGAGAAGGTATCCAGCACCCAAAATACCAACCATAGCCTCGTCGGAAGCTGTTTGCTGTCAGCTTGCACCCCTCAGGGCTTCTTGTTTTGATAGGCCGTGGCACACCCCTGAAGAAACAAGGCAATAAGTGCGATGATTATAAAGCTTTTCATGGTTTCTCTTTTGACACATAACTGCACGCATCACCAGCGGCTGTAAGCCGTCCGGTGAGTGCGCTTGTTATGTTTCCGAGTGTATCAGAGGAGTTTTTTAACGACCAATGCTATTCCTTAAAAGCGTACCATACGAAAAAATCTTCTTATTTCTTTGCCTCAAGCTCAGCTTCGTAATTCAGCACATCATACTTCATGATTGATCCTGTGGCGGCATCAACGATAAATCCTGGCCAGAAAAATATATTCAGTATAGCCACTCCATTAAAAGTGTTTTGAAGCATTATATGCCCTGGCTCATAGCCATCTAACTTCATTTGTACTTGAGGAGATGTCAAACTTCTTTTAATTGGAATTGTTACAGGTGTTCTTCCAAAATTCACTCCGTTAATCTCAACTTTCGCCCCTGTAGGAACGGAACTGAAAGTTATTGGATCTGACGAACTGGTAAACATTGTAGCGCAGCCAGTGAGCAATATGGCTACAATTGTCCCTAACAGTAAAGTTTTCATTTTGCCTCCATCATAAGAATTTAACAACATGCCGCGTGTGTAATAGTAATAATGTGATTGTCAACGATTATAACAAAATTTGTTGTAGCCAAGGGAAAATGTCTTCCTGTCTGCGGGAGGTGGCTTATGCAGGAGGAGGGATTTATCTTGAGTAAGAAACAGGCATATAGGGTTGCTGTTCTGGAAGAGGTGAAGCATAAGCAAATGTCGTTGGTAGAAGCAAGTGAGTATTGAGCTATTAGTTCCCGCCAGATGGGGAGGCTCTTTGCCCGATACTCTGCTGAAGATTTTAGGGCATAATGCGTATTCATAATTTTCGATCCTAAATTTTCTCATTTTCATATCTATAACTCTTTCAAAAATTCGTATTCGACATTGGAAAAAAGGCTGGAGGGCATTTTAGCCAATTTTTTTTGTGCCACTTTTATTGCTTGCTCTGATTTATCAATTCCGATCCAGTTTCTGCCGAGCTCTTGAGCGGCAATAAGCGTCGTCCCAGAACCACAAAAACAATCAAGCACCAAATCGCCTTCGTTTGATGACGCTTCGACGATGAATTTTAATAAATCCAAACTTTTCTCTGTTGGATATTGGGGATACTGGGGGTCTTTAAATTCCCAAATATCCTGCATCTTTTTACCGTTTTTTTCATCTAGATAATTTTTTTTGCGAGGCACACCGTTTGCCGACCACTCAATAAGCCCTTGTTTGTCCCATTCTTCCAGAGCGGCGGGGGCACTTCGCCAGTGTCGTCCTTTTGGCGGTTGGATGCCTCTCCATTCTTTACCAGTTTTGCCGTTGGCAGTTTCGCCGGGTGCGTGAAGAGGAATTGTCGTATATCTCCGTCCATCTTTATCAACTTTTTTAAACAAGCGCTCCTCATCTGCGTCCGAGAAAGGCAAACGCGGTTCGTTCCAAATCGGATTTTCCGATTTGGAATAAAAAAGTATTACATCCTTTATGTTCCCGTATGCCTTGCGAGAAAAATTTTTGGGATTGCATTTAATGCGAGTAATATCATTACGGAAATTATTGATCCCAAAAACCTCGTCCATAATGATTTTTACATAATGCCCGATTTTATAATCAATGTGTAAGTAAATCGACCCTCGCTCGGATAAAAGTTCTCGTAGGAAAATTAAACGCTCTCGTAAAAACTCTAAAAAATCGGTTCCGATTAGCGTGTCGCTGTATGCTATTGCGTCTCCGTTGCTACTGCTAATGGTGTTTGCTCGGTCGTCGCTTATTTTAAAGTGTCCGTTTGTCGCAAATGGAGGGTCAATGTAAATTAAATCAACCTTAGCGGCATAATCGCCAAGCAAAGTTTTTAGAGCAGAAAGGTTATCGGCGTGAATGAGCTTATTTTTTGCTCCTACTCCAAAGATCACTTCAAATTTAGCTTTTGAATTGCCACTGATAATATCATTCTTGGCTTGTTTGTTTTTATAAGTGAGAATCATCGTCTATACCTGATATAAAAATTCTCTTAAAACCAGTGCGCTCATAATATTTTCATTTTGGAGTCTTCCTGTTATCTCTTTGTACATTTTGTTGTTGCCCTTGATATAGAGTACACCATCTAAAATGGCGATTTTGATTGCTCGTACATGCTTGGCTTCGATTGTGGCTATCGCGTCATTGAATTGCGCGTTTTGGTGTCCGCCAAAATCAGTTAAGAACTTTGCTTCGCCGATTACATACTTTCCGTTAAAGCATCCGATAAAATCTAAGCCTTTGGTGTGTTGGTAATTTAGATGTTCATGAGCAAAATTCATCATTTCAGCATCGCTCGCATCTAAAACCCTGTTCCCTTTTGATTCTAAAAATTTTTCCAATTTTAAAGGTGCAACACCGAGAGACTTCTGAGCAACCCAACGCTTGAACAGTGGCCCTATCTGGCGATTTGTTTCTTTGGGTTCAGATGAGCGAGAGAAGATTTCATCAAGCCCCATTTCATATAAGCGACCACAAAGGCGATCTGCTGTAGCTGGATTCCGCTTCAGCGATTCTTTGTCGCGCTTTAGATAGGCGACATACGAATCTTTAATCGGAAACAAGTCTAATTTTAAAAGATTTTCCAAGAGTGAAGTATTGTCTTTTCTACAAAATGCTTTTTCAATCTGCTTCCAAAGACCGTCGTCAATATCACGGATTCCTTCTGGCATTGTCGGATAAACCTTAAATAGGTCATCCAAGTAGCTTCTTTGATTTGCGTATTCAATGCTTAAATTAATCCAGTGGTTCATATGCGTAGTGTATATTTAAATCATTTATAGATAAACAGTTTTTTGAGCGATGGGAGAAACGAAAAAAACATCTTATGACCTCTTAAAAAATAAACTTTACCCATTATACAGCAGTCTTAGGCTCCATCCCGCAATATACAGAAGGGGCATCCCACCCCAGATAACCACCGTTCCCATCAGTTCAATGTCCACCGCGAAACATGAAATAAACCGCACCCAAAAGACAGCAACCCGCCCAGAGGTAATCCAGCTTTATTGGTTGTTTCATGTAGAAAAAGGCGAAGGGAACAAAAACCGTGAGCGTGATGACTTCTTGCAGTATCTTGAGTTGTGGCAGGCTTAACGACCCATAGCCTATACGGTTTGCGGGAACTTGTAGTAGGTACTCGAAAAAGGCGACACCCCAGCTTATCAGTGCCGCTATTATCCAGGGTTTTGAGCTAAGCTCCTTGAGATGCGCATACCACGCAAAGGTCATAAAAACATTGCTCAAACACAGCAGGATGATCGTTGTTATAACTGGCTTCATCGCCTTTACTTAACCATGATCTAACAAAGACCCTTGCGCAACTCGTTCATCAAACACCAACGGAAGAAAAGGATCCTCGGCTGAAGGAAATAACCAAAATATTTCAAATACCTCTGGACTCCCGCTGAAGCCTGCACTCGTGAAAACGGGTGCGGGAGTAACTTAGAAGGGCTATATTGCGCGGTTGTGCAAGGGGCTTTAACATTAAGACCAACAAGTTATTAGGGAGTTGAAAGCTCTCAGCGCTGATTCGCGTTGAGGAAAGAAAAAGACGAACGATGCACACAGTCGCCACAATCATCCCCCGCAAGCCCCCATAGCTCAGCCCGATTAAAATTTTAGATTACCGCCAAAACCTGAGACCAAAAACCCTATAAAACTACCTCGGTGCCGATACCAACATCCGTGAACATCTCCAACAACACAGCATGTTTCTGCCTGCCATCAATGATGTGCACCTTACCAACCCCTTCAGCAACGGCTTTAAGCGCACATTTAATTTTGGGGAACATCCCTCCGGCGATAACACCCGTTGCAATCATCTCTTCGGCTCTAGCAGAGTTAAGGGTTTTTATGAGGCTTTTATTTTCATCAAGCACACCGGTAACATCGGTGAGTAAAATCAGCTTTTCCGACTTAAGGGCTCCTGCCACCGCACCAGCAATTAAATCGGCGTTGATGTTGTAGGTATCACCATCTTCGCTAGCTCCTGTGGGAGCGATAACCGGAATAAAACCATCGTCAAGTAATGCCTTAACCAAACCCACATTGGTTGCCTTAACCTTGCCCACCAAGCCAATATCAATGATTTCGGGCGGCGTATTTTTTGCCTTTTCTTCCGAGAGGTAATACTTCTCCGCTAAAATGAGATTGCCGTCCTTGCCGCTGATGCCCACCGCATTACCGCCGTTCTTGTTGATCAGCCCGACTATCTCCTTATTAACATTCCCCACCAAGACCATCTCTACAATGTCCATCATTTCCTTATCGGTAACCCGCATACCTTGGATGAACTTTGATTCCTTGCCTAGTTTTTTGAGCACCTCTCCTATTTGAGGACCGCCACCATGAACAATTACAGGATATATCCCGATATACTTCATCAAGAGAACATCGCGGGCGAACATGTCCTTAAGGTTATTATCTACCATGGCGTGGCCACCATATTTAATGACAACTACCTTACCGTAAAACTTGCGGAAATATGGCAACATCTCTAGGAGCAACTCCGCCTTTTGGGTGTTTTTAATCACGCCCGTATTACCTCCTACGCTATAAAATATAACGGCTTAGATCTTCATCGCTGATTATGCCGTTGAGTTTTTCTTTGACAAACTTTGCATCAATCACCACTTTTGTTCCCGACATGCTGGGGGCATTAAAGGAAATATCTTCAAGAAGCTTTTCCATGATCGTATAAAGCCGCCGCGCTCCAATATTCTCCGTCTTTTCATTTACCTGCACGGCAACATCGGCAATCTCCGCAATAGCCTCCTTTTTGAATACCAGCTTAACGCCCTCGGTTGCCAGCATTTGCTCGTACTGCTTAATCAAAGCATTTTCAGGAACCGTGAGGATGCGAATTAAATCTTCCTTTTCTAACGACTCTAACTCCACCCTGATGGGAAATCTTCCTTGCAGTTCGGGGATCAAATCAGAAGGCTTGGAAGCGGAAAAAGCCCCTGCGGCGATGAAAAGAATATGGTCGGTTTTAATCATGCCATACTTGGTGTTTACCGAAGAACCTTCCACAATCGGCAGCAAGTCTCGTTGCACTCCTTCGCGAGAGACATCGGGTCCATGGGGTGTGTCGCTACCAACTATCTTATCAATCTCGTCAAGGAAAACTATCCCGCCCTGCTCCACCCTCTCCAAGGCAATGCGGGTTATCTTATCCATATCAATTAGATTCTGCATTTCTTCTGTTTTTAAAATCTCCAGGGCATCTTTTACTCTCACGGATTTCCGTTTCTTCTTTTGGGGAACTATGTTTCCCATTAGCTCTTTTAACCCCATGCCAATATCTTCAATGGAGCCTCCAGCAAAAATCTCGACCATCGGCTGCCCCCGATTTTCGTTCACCTCCAGATCCACCAGCTTCTCATCCAGCTTGCCATCCAGCAACATCCTCCGCAACTTCTCCCTTGTCGCCGTGTTTACCGGCGGTGGCTCGGAGGAGCTATTGTTGTCTTCGCCAATACCCGAAGATCCCGAATTAGGGTTGGAAGGGAGAAGCAAATCCAAGAGAGTCTCTTGCGCGATTTCCTCAGCACGCTCTTCAAGCGCATCCTGTTCCTCCAGCCGCACCGCATTAACCGCCAGATCAAGAAGGTCGCGAATTATCGATTCCACATCGCGTCCAATATAGCCAACCTCGGTAAACTTGGAGGCCTCCACCTTAAAAAAGGGCAGATGCGCCAACTTGGCCAACCGTCTAGCGATTTCCGTCTTACCCACACCAGTGGGACCAATCATGATGATGTTCTTGGGAGAAACTTCCTCGCGCAGTTGTTCGGGAAGATTGCGACGGCGCCAGCGATTTCTTAGTGCGATAGCCACCGCCCGCTTAGCATCAGCCTGCCCCACAATATACTTATCCAGCTTTGCAACCACCTGCTGTGGTGTAAGTTCTTTGATCATTCAACCCTTGCCTTTCTCTTTACTTTCTGCCGCGTTGTCTTCTCTGCTGGCGCAAACTCCATCTCTTCAAGTGTAATGTTACTGTTAGTGTAGATACAAATCTCCGAGGCGAGCCGCATGGACGCAACGGCCATCTCACCGGCATCCATCGTAGGTACATAGCGAACAAGCGCCCTTGCCGCCGCCAGCGCATAGGGTCCTCCTGACCCTATCGCCATGACATTATCGTCAGATTCAACAACATCGCCATTTCCTGAAATCATTAAAAAATGCTCGCCACTGACGGCAATCATGCAGGCTTCCAAATAGCGTAGAATTTTATCAGTTCGCCAGTCTTTGGCAAGCTCCACCGCTGCCCGCAACAAATTACCCTTGTGCAGATCCAACTTCTGTTCAAACTTTTCAAAGAGGGTAAAGGCATCAGCCGTCGCTCCTGCAAAGCCAACAATAACCTTGCCATCATGCAACCTTCGCACTTTGCGCGCCGTATGCTTCATAACGATAATATCGTGCGTAACTTGTCCATCACCAGCCACCACAACCTTACCGTTGTGCCTAATCGCCAGAATTGTTGTTCCCTTCATCATCTCTTCCTCCTCGCGCACGCGGATGCGCCTTATCATAAACCTCCAGCAGCTTGGCAACGCTCACCGAAGTGTACTTTTGCGTTGTCGCCAAACTTTCATGCCCCAACAATTCTTGGATAGAACGCAAATTAGCTCCAGAATCGAGCAGATGGGTTGCAAATGAATGCCTCAGAACATGTGGCGAAACGCTTCTATTTATCCCACTTTTTTGTGCTTGTTTTTTCACCAGCGATTTCAGCGAGTGCCTTTCAAACCTCTTCCCCTTTTTATCAACGAATAGAGGCGCACCCCCCTCGCAAATATCCTCTCTTTTTGCAAGGTATGCTTCCAACGCACGAATGGCATAGCTACCCACCGGCACCATTCTCTCCTTCTTTCCCTTGCCACGCACCTTAAGCATCGCCTGCTTGGCATCCAAATCCGCGATGTTCAAGCCCACGAGCTCCCCTGCACGAATCCCACTAGAGTAAAGCAGTTCCAAAGCGGCGGATTCCCGTAGCGATTTCTCATCCGTCGCTCCGTCATGGCTTTCCACCAAGCTAAACACCTCGTCAACTGTAAGATGGCGGGGCAACTGCTTTTCCACCTTAGGTGGTTGAATAGCTATGGCGGGATTAATAATGATTTTCCCTCGCCGCACCAAAAAGCGAAAAAACGAGCGCAGAGAAGATATTTTTTTCGCAATGCTGGATTTTTTTAGTTTCAAGCGATGCAGATGCCCCAGCCAAGAACGGATGCAAACTACATCAACCTCTCTTGGGCTGGATATTCCCCGCTCCTGAGCAAATTGAATAAATTGAACAATATCAACATCGTAATTAATAACGGTATAATGGGAAGCGTCCTTTTCCGTTACGAGGTAGTTCTTAAATTCTTCTCGCGCATTCTGCATATCCATCACTTACACCCCAAGCATCGTAGATATACAAGATACTTCTGCTAAGCAATTTGCACCAGTAAAAGCAACCCGCAAAACGGTTATTCGGGCAGACAGGAGTTTAGCAATAACACATGGCGCGACGCCGCTCCCCTGCCGGAAGCCACCACCTGACGCGCCTTTTCTCGCTTCTCCGCCAAAACGGCACGGTTGCCCGTCAGTAGCAAAATTTGCTCAAAGAGATCATCCTCCCCAGCAATGCCAACACCAACGCCGACATCCTCTAAAAAGGATTTCTCTTTGAGGAAATCATCCATGTATTTACCATAAAAAACTACATTGCCCCAAGCCGCCGCCTCCAGAATGTTTTGTCCACCTTTAGGCACTAGCGAGCCACCACAAAAGACAACCTCAGCTACCGAATATAGCTTAAAGAGTTCTCCAATGACATCCACGACAACAACAGTGCTACGAGAGTTTAGCGCATCCATCCTGCTAAAAAGTGTAGTTTCAGCAAACCCCGCGTTGATGGCATATTTTTGTACTGTTAGCGCCCTCTCCGGATGACGAGGAACGATGATACACCTAAAATTCGCGTCAACCTCCAGGAGGCGGCGCAACACACCCAAAACAACCTTCTCTTCACCTTCATGGGTGCTGCCTGCGATAAAAACCCGATCTTCCTCCCTTAAAGAAAACCGCGCCACGATTTCCTGCTTGATGTCGGGGGACACCCTACTTGCCAGGCTATCATTTTTGGCGTTGCCCAACGCCTGTATCTCGCCACCCATACCCATAAGGGCGAGCCTCTCCGCATCCGCCAGAGAAATCATCCCCGCCTTGGCAATTTTAGCCAAAATATTGCGCCAGAAATATCGAGTGGCGAGGTATCCATTGAATGATCTATGGGAAATTCTACCGTTGACCAAAACCACCTTAATGCCCCGTTTATGACAGATGCTTATCATATTAGGCCAAAGCTCCGTCTCTACCAAAACAAGCAAGGAGGGCTTTATTCTTTCTAACATTTTGTTCACGGCGTAGGGAAAATCGACGGGGGCGAAAAAAATGGCAGATGCTTCGGGTATGATTTTATCCGCCATTTGTTTGCCCGTTTCGGTAGTTACAGAAAGAAAAATCGCCACATCTTGGCGCTGTTCATGCAGATGAGCAATGATGGGAGCCGCCGCCGTAACCTCCCCAACGGAAGCCGCATGAAACAGAACGCGAGTAGCCCCATCCTCCTCACAACAGGGGAGATACCCCAAGCCCAGCTTCGCCATAAAGCTCTTGCGGTATTTACCCGTAGACAAAGACTTGGCTAAAAAATACAGTAAAGCAAAGGGAGAGAGTAGTGTTAATATTAAGTTGTAGAGGAACATCATCGTGGTTAAAATTTCGACGCCTGCGCGTTACGAAATCTCCGCTCTCATTTTGGTTATGGTTTGCGCGTAATTCTCCGAATGAAATATTGCGGAACCCGCCACCAAGACATCCGCGCCCGTCGAAGCGATCTCTTTGATGTTAGCGGCATTTACCCCGCCATCAACCTCAATGACAAAATCACCTCTGAGCCTATCACGCCACCCCGCCAGCGAGCGGATTTTTTTAAGGCTGGAAGGGATAAAAACCTGCCCGCCAAAACCAGGATTAACGCTCATAACTAAAACAAGATCAACTTCATCAATAATCGCATCAAGTTGCGAAAGGCTCGTTGCGGGGTTTAACGAAACCCCAGCTTTGATTTGGGATGATTTTATTTTTTCGATCAAACGATGCAGATGGACGGTGGCCTCAAGATGAACGGTAAGGATATCGCTACCGGCTTTAATAAAATCGTCGATAAATAGCTCTGGGTTAGCAACCATCAAATGTACATCCAAAGGGATCGTGGTAATTTTACGGATGGCGGCAACAACCTGTGGACCAATAGTGATGTTGGGCACGAAATGGCCATCCATCACATCAAGGTGTAGCCAATCAGCACCAGCCGCTTGCACCGCTTTTATTTCCCGTTCCAAATTGGCAAAATCGGCAGAAAGTATTGATGGCGCTATAAGTTTTTGCATATCCCTTCCCTCTAGATAGGCGCAGGCGCATACCCAATTGAAAAATCAGTGTCAAACTTAAATAGCCCGACAGTCCCATGCTGGCCTTGTATCAAGTAGCGAAGAGGCAGCAAACAAGCGCTACTCGTAGGATTACACATAGCTGTTTTAGCGGATGTTGCGCGATTTTGTTCACGAAGATGTTGCCTTTTTCTCTTTGCCGATATGGCGTCCTTGGGGGTGCCTGTAATTGCAAGGGGCGGGGCGGCGAGGAGGATGTTTTCAGTTTGACTTCCCTAGATCTCTGTGTTACATTGCCGAACAACACGCTATTTTCACGCGGGAATAATAAAAAACCATGGAGGAATAATGGCGAGGTCCACAGTTATCATGATTTTGTGTGCAGTATTGGTGATTACCACTGGTTGTGCCAGCATCGCTAGCAAGTCGGAAT
>JAIPED010000038.1 GCA_021737325.1 Deltaproteobacteria bacterium | reverse complement strand
AAGCTTTCTGCCATCATCCTGACTAATTTTGAAAGCCAAGGCCGCAAGTGGTGCCTTGGCATCGCTTGCCCTTTTCTCTCTTAAACCTGTCACAGGATTATCACCCTCCACCTCTGGAACATCCTGGGGCGATGGCAAGAAATCGCATACGGCATCCAAAAGCGCCTGCACGCCCTTGTTGCGCAGCGCCGCCCCGCACAAAACAGGAACAATTTTCAACCCTATGGTCAGTTCACGAATCACTTTCAACAGGTCTTGTTCCTCGGGTATTTCCCCCGCGAGATATTTTTCCGCAATGCCATCATCGTAATCGGCAATGGTTTCTAATAAGTGTTCGCGTGCCTTAGCGAAATTTTCTGCCTGTTCTTCAGGAATCTCTCGCTCGGAAAAAACTTCCCCAGAAGCATCCTGCCCCCAAACAAGCGCTTTGCCGCGAATAATATCAAGTACCCCGATAAAAGAAGATTCTTCACCGATAGGAACTTGGATTGGTAAAGGAACAGATTCAAAGCGGCTTCTCATTGTTTCGACGACGGAAGCAAAATTCGCCCCGATACGATCCATCTTGTTAATGAAAGCTATCTTGGGGACGCTGTATCTATCCGCTTGCCGCCAAACCGTTTCTGATTGCGGTTCCACTCCACCAACCGCACAAAAAACTACCACCGCACCGTCAAGAACCCGTAAAGATCTTTCTACTTCAATGGTAAAATCAACATGCCCTGGGGTATCAATGAGGTGTAGTTCAGACCCGTTCCATTCGCAGGTGGTAACAGCAGAGGTTATCGTAATGCCTCGTTCTTGCTCCTGTTGCATCCAATCCATAACCGCCTGCCCATCATGAACCTCTCCCATCTTGTGTATTTTGCCCGCATAGTAAAGAATCCGCTCACTCACCGTGGTTTTACCCGCATCGATATGGGCAATAATTCCGAAGTTACGGATTTTCGCGATGTCTATTCTCGTCATCTCTTCTACCTACCTGCGGACATTTCCTGATAGGAAAATGGCGCTGTAGCATCAATGTGCCCCTTGATGGTTTCTATTGGCTTGCCGTTAACAACTATCCGCACTTGTTTTATTTTTACATCATTTTTCACTAAAGAATTAACGAGGCTAAAAACGGTCATCATTTCCGCGGTTGTTCCTCCTGGGTGCTTTTTAATAAGTTCCTCGTCAAAACTAACCATCGCAACACCATCTTTTATTTTTACCGATTGGACCGCCGCACCATCGGGAAAACTCCTAACTCCGCCGGAACGGGGACCATCTATCAGCTCTTTGACTATTTCCAGCGCCTGAGCCTCACTGCTGCTTCTCTTTGGTATCTTCCGTTTTTCTGTCAGTAAAAACTCCTCATTTTCATCGGGAAAAAAAAGAACCGCAGAAATCGTTTCCGTTGCTTTTTTGCCATCCTTGGACTGCGGTAGCGGAAAAAGATAACTAAAAAGAATGACAAAAAAGAAAACCAGCGAGGCAAAGACCACAAGCAAAAAAGCAACAGCGAACCAACTATTTTTCTTGCGGGCTTTGTTTAACAATCCTTTTCTTTTTTTGAGAGCCATTGTTGCACCTTCTTCCTCGCTGTAATTGTAATGTTATTGCCTTGCTTGTTTTATTTCTGCCAGTTTAGCCAAAGCGGCACTGTTGGTAGAATCCAATGCAAGGGTTTTTTCATAGTGAGTCTGGGCTTTTTCGTAATCGCCAGCATCTTTATAAATATCCCCTAAAAGGAGATAAACATTTGGAAACAAAGGGCTTCCGGGGTCAACAACAACCGCCTTCTGGGCGGTGGCAATGGCTTTTGTTTTGTCACCCTGTCGCCAATAGGCGGTGGCAAGGTTGTATAGTGCCGCCGCAGGAGAATCGTATAAAGGATTTTCCAAAGCTTTTTTTAGATAAACGATTGCTTGGTCATAGTTTTTTTCTTGGATGTACAATGAGCCGATAAAGGTCAGCGCTTGTGAATAGCGGGGATTGATTCTGATAGCCTCTGCCAGAGATTCTTTAGCCTCGGGAAACAACCCTCTATTGGCGTAGATCACTCCCTTGAAATAGTGGATGCGCTCGTTGTGGGGATAGAGTTGTTCAGCTTCTAAAAATGACCTCAGCGCTTGACTTTCTTGCCCCTCGGCAAGATGTGCAATACCCATCGTCAGATGGGCTTCGGCAATATTCCTTTGCTTAGGGTTACTGCCACAGCTCCAAACGAACACCAGTAAAAAAAGAGCAATCGCCGCAAAGTGTTTATTCCCTATCCTTACCATTCACCCACCATTGTCCTTTTTCGCTAAACCACCAATCGGCAGAATCTACACCTAAAATCGCCTCCGCCAAGCGTTTCCCCTCAGGAGTTTGTAGTCTTTGCCGAGCAAAATCAATCCACTCAGCGGCGTAATTATTACCAATATCCTGGCACTCTTTAAGCTTGAGCAAAAGGGCGATTTGATCCGCATCATGCGCCAACCGCGCCTCTATGGTCGCCTTCTTGCTATACTCACAGAGCAAAGAGGAAATTTCCTCGCCAAACGCAACCCCTGCCGTCATATCGCTAATAGCCCGTGTCTCATCTACCTGCACATATTTTTTGTTAACATAGTTCATGTCACCAGTGCGTGCCTCTGGTAGATCGTGCAACATGCACATCTTTAGCAAACGGTCCTCTTGTATCCCCTCGCTCATCTTCGCAAGGGCATAAGCAGCAAAAATCACCATCAGCGAGTGCTCCGCAACGGACTCTTTTCCTGAGCCTAAAAACTGGAACCCGCTTCTGGGGGTTTTTTGTAACATCCCCGCCTCAAAAAGAAAATTGGCGATGCCCTTGTCCTCGTTTTCCACCATCGGATTAGGAATCCTTTTCCCGCAATTCCTTTTTAAGGATTTGCATCCTGTTACCCATCATCTCGGAGACATTCTTTACCTGTATCAGTATTGAGGCAATTCCTTCGGGTTTGCTTTTGAGAATTTTATCCAATTGCGCCCGCCAATGCATGAGTGAATCATGCTCTTCCTGTAGCATCTTTGCCTCATACTTTGTTTTAATCGCCTTTAGTAGAGCCTCCTGAGACATTCCCACTCCCCCGATCTATAGAATTACGGACTGCCACCTATAACAGAAAAAACCCATCTTTCAACTCTAAAGAGACTGTTGCCTGAACAATATTAGCGAATCTGGCACTCGGAGACATAAGCTGAAAGTATTTGCTGAAATTCCCGCATTGCTTCGGCGCCAGGTGCGACCCTTTTGGTATATGCCCCATCCAAGGTCTTGGAAGCGACAAAGCCTTGTAAAAAATAGGATGAAGCCCCTGCGACAAGCTTCCCCATTTCCACAAAATCAGCGAGACTCAAATCGCCAGCAACAACGGTGGTACGAAATTCATAATCGCACCAAGACGACTTGAGTAACTGAACGCTTTCCGCAATGATCTGGGGATCAATATCCGCGCCAACCACTTCCCGATAGCGAGAAAGCGGCGCTTTGATATCCATCGCCAGATAGTCAACAACACCACCAGCAATGAGCTCGCGCAAAGCATTCGGATTATACCCGTTCGTGTCGCATTTGACTAAAAACCCCAAGGCTTTTATTCTGCGGCAAAAATCTGGCAAATCTGGTTGGAGTGTTGGTTCTCCACCGGTAATGGTTACGCCATCGAGCAAACCAACACGCCGCTGCAAAAAGGCAAACAAATCATCAAGGGAAAGCAACGGCAAATCCGCCTTCGGTTGTACCAATTCGGGATTATGACAGTAATGACAACGGAAATTACAACCAACCGTGAAAACCGTTGCGCAGAGTTTTTGCGGATAATCAATGAGAGACAGCTTCTGGAGATATCCTAGTTTCATCTAATAACCAACATTATAAGCCCTTTGCGCTACGCTATTTTTCCCATCTCGGGTGCCCACGGTGAGTAATGCTAACAATTAAATATTTTTAGATAACAGCATTGTGTTGGGTGGCCTGTTACTACTTCGCATAAATGCGGGATTGGACTAAACATGGAAGGGCTTAGTGCGCATTTCAATCTTCCATCTTGGCTTCGTCAGGAAAGGTGTTGCGGATAATCGCTTTGAGCTGTTGCTCGCACTCGGGGTTATCCTTTTGCCAAAATACTGTCTGAATATGCCCCAAGTTAAAGTGGGGCGTTGACCCCTTCCTGCAAGTAGGAATTACCTTTTTCCCAAGCCCCTCAGCAAAACCAGCTTCCCAGTATGCCCCTTCATTGTTGTGAGTAAGATCAGCAATCAGAAATCTCGCGTTTCTTATTTCCACCCGTAAGCGGTTATCAATAATCCCCGCTTCTGGTTTTTCGTCCAGCCGATACAACTCAAAACCTGCTTTTTTAACGGCAGGCTTAAAAACATTTTCAAACACTTCATCTAGTTCAGCGTCCCCGTACTTCATCGCCATAAAGGCTTTTTTCGCATCGGAGACTCCTTGCAGAAGGGTTTCATATCGCTCGTACCCCTCTACGGTCATTATAACTTCCCCTCCAGCGGATGACTGCTTTATGTAACCTATACTCTCCAGCTCGCCTACCAGAAAATCAAGCGCATTCTCCTTTGTCCCGATGGTTATAGAAGTTTGCCTTTTATCTAACATAATGGATTCGCCGAAGAAGCCCTTTTTGGTTCTTTCGCCGATGTACAGGAGCAAATTGTTAATTTGCTCGCCGGGCGTTGGAAGCCCCACTTCCAGCGCCCTTTTTATCACATCGTTGTTTATTTTTATCGGTTCCTCTTGAACCTCCCGCTTCAAAAAACGGTGATAGTAGTAAGCGAAGGTCAATCGCGTTCTCTCATCTTTCCAATCGAGTACCGACCAACAAAAATCCCCGCAAAAATCGCACTTATAGGTTATGTTTACCAAAATATTGCCACCGATGGAAAATCGATCCGTATTACAAATTGGACATTTTTCCTTTGTACCCATAAACACCCCCACTAAACCCGATAAACATTCCGCTGGGCGAATTCCGCCTGTTTGCCCGCGTTCCATTGCTGGACGGGGCGGAGGTAACCCACGACACGGGAATACACCTCACAACTTGCACCGCAATCGGCACAAACAGCGTGTTCACCGCTGATATAACCATGCGCAGGGCAGACGCTAAAGGTTGGCGTAAAGGTTATGTAAGGCAGATGGTAGTTATTGCAGATGCGGCGAACGAGCGTTTTTACCGCGGTAGAATCGCTGATCCTCTCTCCTGCAAAGGCGTGGAAAACCGTTCCGCCAGTGTAGCGGGTTTGGATGTCGTCTTGCAAATCCAAGGCGCCAAATAAATCATCCGTGTATTCCACCGGTAACTGGGTAGAATTGGTATAAAACGGCGCCATGCCCTCTTTATAGCTTTCTTCGTTGGCGCAGAGGATTTCCGGAAATTTCTCTTTATCGGCCTTTGCCAAGCGATGCGAGGTGCCTTCCGCCGGTGTCGATTCCAGATTATAGTTGTTGCCCGTTTCTTCCTGAAATTTTACCAAAATTCCCCGCATAAAATCCAAAACTTCCTTGGTAAAGGCGATTCCCTTGGGCGAAGCAAGCGATTGCCCAAAGAGATTAAGACAGGCTTCGTTCATGCCCACCAGACCGATTGTGGAAAAATGATTCTTCCAGTAGGAGTTAAACCTCTCCTTGACGCTCCTGAGATAGTACTTCGTGTAGGGATAAAGATGGTTGTTCGTCAATTCTTCCAAAACTTTGCGCTTAGTTTCCAAAGATTGCTTGGCAATAAGCATTTGCTTTTCCAAGCGCAAAAAAAACTCTTTCTCATCGCGGGATAAAAATCCCAAACGGGGCATGTTAATCGTAACAACGCCGATGGAGCCAGTCAAAGGGTTAGAACCAAACAATCCCCCGCCGCGTTTGTAAAGCTCCCTGTTATCAATGCGTAATCGGCAACACATACTCCGAGCATCCTCGGGGTTCATGTCGGAATTAACAAAATTGGAAAAATAGGGAACACCATACTTTGCGGTCATCTCCCAAAGTCCCTTTAATGATTCGTCATCCCAATTAAAATCTTTGGTAACGCTGTAGGTCGGGATAGGGAAGGTAAACACCCGTCCCTTGGCATCGCCTTCCGCCATGACCTCCAAAAATGCCCTGTTGAACAATTTCATTTCCTCGGCAAAGTCCTGATATTGCTCAGGTTGCGGTTGCCCACCGATGATAACATGCTGCTCGGCATAATAACGAGGAACATTGATATCCAAGGTAACATTGGTAAACGGTGTTTGGAACCCGACCCTTGTAGGAACATTGATGTTAAAAATAAATTCCTGAAGAGCCTGTTTTACATCTTTGTATGACAGTTTATCATAGCGGATAAAGGGAGCCAAAAGGGTATCAAAATTGGAAAATGCCTGCGCCCCCGCCGCTTCTCCTTGAAGGGTATAGAAAAAATTAACAATCTGCCCCAACGCGCTCCGCAGGTGTTTGGCCGGCTTGCTTTCCACCTTGCCGCTAACCCCGCGGAAACCCTGCAACAAAAGGTCGTATAAATCCCAGCCAACACAATAAACAGAAAGTAAGCCCAAATCGTGGATGTGGAAATCACCGCTGGTATGCGCCTCCCTAATCTCGGGCGCGTAAACCTCGTTGAGCCAATAGACCTTACTCACCTCTGAGGAAATGTAGTTGTTTAATCCCTGCAAGGAATAGTCCATGTTGCTGTTTTCATGTACTTTCCAATCGAGCTTGTGCAGGTATTGCTTTACCATATCCACCCCCATGCGCTGGGTTATCTCACGGAGCTTGGCGCGCTGGTCGCGGTATATGACATAGGATTTGCCCGTTTTTTTGTATGGTGAAGAGAGTAAAACCTCCTCTACCACATCTTGCACTTCTTCAACGCTAACGATATATTCGCGTCCATGCATATCGTTGATCAGGTTTAGAACCTTTAAGGTCAGTGCTCTTGCCGTCTTTTCTTCAAATTCCCCCGTGGCGGCACCCGCCTTGGCGATGGCAATGGTAATTTTTTCTGAGTTGAAAGGAACCGCAAACCCATCGCGCTTTTTAATCTGCTCTCTCATCGAATAACTTCCCCCTAATCAATATATTGTTGTTTAATGGCGTGCATACCACAGCATATTGTGTTTCTTGTCAACCGGTTTTTTGATGGAACTAGGAAAAACCACGATTGGAAAAAGCTCTTTGCCCGAGTGCAGAAAAAAGCCTTTGATATCACTGGGACACTTGAAGTGGGTGGGACCATGATGCCGTGGT
This sequence comes from Deltaproteobacteria bacterium, assembly GCA_021737325.1. Lineage (GTDB taxonomy): Bacteria > Desulfobacterota > Syntrophia > Syntrophales > JAIPED01 > JAIPED01. The sequence goes on along the minus strand of JAIPED010000038.1, from coordinate 5,745 downwards.
ATTATCAGCATATGCCCCCCATTTTTAGTGTTGCAGAAAAAAATGGAGGCAGAAGCAACTAAAAGACTTCTGCCAGCGTTTTGATTATCCCGCCGCCCCGTACTAAGAGTACGAGGGAGGGTTTTTATCCGCACGGGAGTGTTTCACCCCCCAAGATCGTGATTATCGTTATTTCCTGCTTTTATTATCTCCCCGAATGATGATCCGTCTTTTGCCCGCGGGAGCCTCCCGCTGGTAGCTTTTTTCTTCACGAGAAGTAATCGTCAGTTTTTTTTCTGCAAATGTGGCGCCGCTGAAGCCTCGTAGAACTTGGGCGGCAAACCTTGCTTCCACTTCAAAAAATGTTTGTTCTGATTCAATTCTGATCTTGCCCACGGTAACATCGCGCTTTTTGGTATAGCGGTTAATTAGCCCGATAACATCACGGGGGGTAACACCATCCTTGCTCCCAACATTAAGAGAGAATCGCGAGTAGCCACTTTCCGTAAAGTTTCGCGGCTTCGTTTCCTGTTTGTTCCCTGTTGGGTACACCCGCCGCCGCGGCTCTTCTTCAGGCGGATTCAAATCGGGGAGATTCTTATAATAATCAAGAAAACGGCGAAACTCCACCGAGAGAAACGCCTTGATTAATTCTTCGCGGCTCAAGCATTCCAATTGGGGCATGATTGCGGGTAAAAATCTGTCTATCTCCGTATCGTCTATGCGCAACAATTTCACTCGCTCGACGAGGTGTAAAAGCTGTTTTTCACAGATGTTTTCCCCGCGGGGAACAGGACTCATCTGGAACTTTTTAGGCAGGCGCGTTTCTATCTGACGAATCTTATGCCTTTCGTGGAGGCTAATAATCACGATAGAAATTCCCCGTTTGCCCGCTCTGCCAGTCCTGCCACTACGATGAGTATAAACAGAATCGTCGTCAGGGAGGTTATAGTTGATTATATGGGTGATATCCTTCACATCCAAACCCCTCGCCGCAACATCCGTTGCCACAAGCAACTGAATGTTCTTGATGCGAAACCTGTGCATAATCGCCTCTCGTTGCGCTTGGGATAAATCACCATGAAGCGTATCGGTGTTGTAACCATCGGCGACTAGTTGCTCCGCAATTTCTTTAGTTTCCTGACGGGTACGACAAAAAACAATCCCGTAGATGTCTGGGTTATAATCAATGATGCGCTTTAAGGCGAGGTAGCGATCCCTGGACTGTACCATGTAACAAAGATGCTCAATACTTTCCGCACCCATGTTTTTTTCTCCCACGGAGATGGTCTGAGGGTTACGCATGTAGCGTTTGGCAATATCCAGCACCTCTCGCGGCATCGTCGCGGAAAAGAGGAGCATTCTTTTTTCTTTTGGTGTCATGGCGATGATGGCATCCAAATCTTCCTTGAAGCCCATGTTTAACATTTCGTCGGCTTCATCCAGAACGATAAAACGGGTCATGCCCAGCTCAACGCTTCGCCGCTTATTGAGCAAATCGTTCATCCTCCCTGGGGTAGCCACTATTATTTGGGCTCCGAGTTTTAGCGCCCGAACCTGCCGGTCAATATCCGCACCGCCATAAACGGCAACGACCTTTACCTGCGGTAAATGCTTGCTAAAGCTTTTTAGATCATCGGTTACCTGCAAACAAAGCTCACGGGTGGGCACGAGAATTAACACTTGCGGATGCTTTATCGTTTGCTCAACAAGTTGCAACAATGGCAAACCAAATGCCGCTGTTTTTCCTGTTCCCGTCTGTGCAAGGCCTATTAAATCGGTGTTCTCTTCAAGCATCGCAGGAATAATTTTTTCCTGTATGGGCATGGGATACTCAAATCCCAATTCGGCCAGAGACAATAGTAAAGTGGGCTCAACGCCCAGTTGTGCAAAGGTTTTCATGTAGTTCTCCTAGGTAAAGAGAAAAAGTAGCGCTCAGCTTAAAACGCTCTTATTCTTTACGATTTTTTTTGTTGATAGGGCGTTGCCGCTAAAAAGAGTAAAGGAATGGCACCTTCCATGCGCTGCTTTTCCACGACATAAAAGCCAGCAGTTTCTACGGCATGGGTGATATCGGCCATGGTTAGTTTGCGAAAAACAATCCCTGTGGCAAGACTCATGGCGGTGGAAATCAATTTCTCTTTTATCCCTTCGCCATGGCAGAAGGTAGAAACGATAAGCAGTCCATCGGGTTTTAAAAGGCGCCTTGCCTCTTTTAGGCAGGCAAGGGGATCTTTAATAACATGCAGCACATTAATAATTAAACAGCCATCAAACTGTTCTGCCGCAAAGGGTAAGTCGCCTCCGTCAGCAACGACAAAATCGGCGTTTTCAACCCCGCGAGTTAAAGCCTTCTGTTTGGCGATATCCAGCATCCTCTCAGAAATGTCGGTTACGGTTATCTTTTTGACCTTACGGGCTATTTCCAATGAAATAGCTCCCGTCCCTGCCCCGATTTCTATCAGGGATTTATCTTCTGCAAAACTATTCCATGTTTTGTAAACAATCTCAGAGTATTGCTCGGTGACAAACCTGCGAATGAACGCATCATAGCGGGGAGCCATTCTGCCCCATATATCCATCCTGTTCCTTCCTTCACGACTCACGCGTCGCGCACCAAATATTTTCTTTTCCCGTTCCGAAGGAGGGACTATACCCTCTACCAGCATTTATTGACAGCTTATTTTTTTTACCATAGGCAAGTGGTGTAGATGTTAGAAATCGTGAACTGCGTGAGGAAATACCATCAATAAAGTTTTTGGTGAAATCGCTGGGTTGGCGGCGGCGGAGATGAAGGCATTAAACTCCTTGTATCTCCGTCGTTGTCATACCCTTTTCAGCCCCGAATTGGCAAAATCGCTTACCACCATCTCTTATCGGATCAATAGACAGGTCGCGGTGTTGCTCACGCGTAAAGGTGAGGTTGCTTTTGTCATCGTCGGCAATCACCACCAGATTGTAATCCCTTCTTTAGATGCTTATCGCTCGGCGTCTAAACGCTTCCGGGGGCTCCGACTCATCCATACCCACCTTGATGAATCTGGTCTTACGGAGGATGATCTAACCGATTTGGCGTTACTTCGGCTGGATTATCTCTGCGCTATCAGCGTTATCGGCGAAGGGGAATGGAGCGGCTATTACGGCGCACACCTTGTCCCTGCGAACCCCGACGACACCGTTTGGGAACAAACAAAAAAAGAAGCTCGCGACCTGCCGGAAGATGATTTTAATGCGTTTATCGCCGAATTAGAGACAAATTTTGCGAAGGCAAGTCCGACCAAGCTGGTTGACGGAGCCGAGAGAGGGATACTTGTTGGCGTCGCCACCCATAGCCAGCGCGAGGAAGCGCAAGAATCGCTGGAGGAATTGAAAGATCTAGCCACATCCTGTGGCGTAGTGGTTTATGACAGCATTTTGCAAATTCGACCCACTCCCGACCCGAAGTTCGTTTTAGGTAAGGGCAGGCTATCCGATTTACAAATACGCGCCATGCAACGGGATGTTAACCTGCTCATATTTGACGGCGAATTAACTTCCGCACAGGTGCGTTCCATCGGCGATTTTGTACAGATTAAGGTCGTGGATCGCACCCAGGTAATTTTGGATATCTTTGCCGCCAGGGCGCAATCGCGAGAAGGCAAATTGCAGGTGGAATTGGCACAGCTAAAATATCTCCTCCCGCGTTTACGCCACAAGGATACCGCCATGTCGCGACTAACGGGAGGAATTGGTGCCAGAGGCCCTGGAGAAACCAAGCTGGAAATAAGTCGCCGCCATGTGCATGAGCGAATAAGGAGGTTAGAAAAAGAACTTGCCTCCCTACAAGGATCTCGTTCATCGCGGCTTAGCCTCCGCCAAAAGCGCGGGCTTCCTGTCATTTCTATCGTTGGTTACACCAATGTAGGCAAATCAACCCTGCTGAACTCTTTGACTAAAAGCGCGGTTTTTGCCGAGGATATGGTCTTTGCCACATTAGATACCAAGAGCGCCCGTCTGCGCCTGCCATATGATCAGGATGTCATCATCACCGATACCGTTGGTTTTATCCGCAAACTCCCCCGTGAGTTGTTCAGCGCCTTTCGCGCTACGCTTGATGAATTGCAAGATGCCGATGTTCTTCTTCATGTCATTGATGCCAGCTCGCCACAAATGGAGAGTCAAATTGGCGCGGTGGAAAAGGTGCTTGCCGATTTAAATCTCACGCACAAAAAAGTTATCCGTGTTCTGAACAAAACAGACCTGATAGTAACCGAAGAAACACTCGTAGCGCTAACGCGAAGGCTGGAGGCCATTCCTGTTTGTGCGCTACAAAAAGCATCTTTTACTCCCCTATTGGAAGCCCTGGGTAAGATTGTGAAGGAGCGACGCTAACCAATACATATCTTTGACTTCCACGCGCTGGTATGCGACAACCCGTCCGCCGCTTGGAGCCTCTGATAAGGACTGGGACGGAAACACGAGTCTATTGGATGTGCGCCTTCTGGCTTCGCGGTCGGGGGGTATTTTTTTATCTTCCAGGCAGAGATTTTAAGCGAAAAAAGACCCGTTTTGGTCTTGGAGAACCAGGGCTGTGGTGAAAAAAATAGCGGTAATTGGTTTAGGCAATGTGGGCACCGTAATGGCGCTGGCGCTCCAAAACGCTGGCTGTGAGGTTGTTGCGGTTTGTGCAAGAAGTAGAGAAACCCTGGTGCGGAATGGCAGAGCCATTAACGCCATCCAATTCCTTGATGCGGCAGATGCGGCGGAAATCGCCAATGTCATCCTCATCACCACAAACGACGACAGCATCAGGGGCGTTTGCGAACAGATAGCAAAGGCCAATGTCCTTGCGACGGGCGATGTGGTGTTGCACCTCAGCGGCGCAGGAAGTCTGGATTTGTTGGCCACGGCGCGGGAGAGAGGAGCAGGCATCGCCTGCATCCACCCGATACAAACATTCACCAACACAGAAACATCGCTGGCAAGCATTCCCCATACAACCTTCGGCGTTACTTGTGATGACGAGATGTTTGACTGGTGTTACGACTTCGTAGCGCTTTTGGGCGGCACCCCCATCAGGGTACCTGAACCCGCCAAGGCGCTCTATCACGCGGCAAGTTGTTTCACTTCCGCCTATATTTCAACGCTACTGTTTCTTGTTGAAGAAATATATGGAGCAATCGGAATGGATAGCGCCGTAGCCCGTAAGGCTTATCTGCCCTTGCTCCACGGAACGATCGCGAACATTGTAGCCAGAGGACCTGTTTCTGCCCTTTCCGGCCCCATCGCCCGTGGCGACCTGCACACCATTGGAAACCACCTCGGCGGCTTTCGCAATGCGCTTCCCCAGCTACTTCCTATTTACTGTGCGTTAGGGTTGCACGCCTTAGAAATAGCGCAAGCCAAAGGAACTATTAGTGAAGAACAGGCACAAAGAATAAAAATTATGCTGGAAGGAGTTAACAAATGAGCACGCATAGCAATACCTCCCGAGTTACCATTAGCACCCTTAAAGATAAAAAGAAGAAGGGCGAAAGAATAGCGATGATCACCGCCTATGACTATCCCTCCGCGTTGGTTGTTGATCGTGCAGGGGTGGATGTCGTGCTCGTGGGCGATTCGCTGGGAATGGTAGTTTTGGGCTACGATTCGACTGTCCCCGTTAGCATGGAGGAAATGCTACACCACACCAAAATCGTTTCCCGTGCGGTGAAGCAAGCAATGGTCGTGGGTGATATGCCCTTCATGTCTTACCAAGCCTCCTATGATAGTGCGCTAATGAACGCT
>JAIPED010000037.1 GCA_021737325.1 Deltaproteobacteria bacterium | reverse complement strand
GATTATCAGCAAGAAGCGGATAGAGAGCTTGCGTAGCGGTGCGGGAGTTTGAATGAGCGGAGATTATCAGACCGAGTTTGTTGCTTTGGATGTCGGCGATGTTAATGGCGATGGGAAAAATGAGATAGTGGTTGCGGGGAGAAATGCCATCCGTATTTTCCGCAAGGATGGGGATGTTTTTTCCATGATCAATAAGATTGATCTTTCCCGTAGAGAGTACATCCTTGCCCTTGATATCTGGGACACCGATGGTGATGGTGTTAGCGAAGTCATTGTTTCTTCGTTAGGCTCCCGACATTCCGCCACGGATGTTGGGGGAACACATAGTAACAATGTCGTTTCGTCATTTGTTATTGCTTATCAAGATGGGGTCTTCAAAAAAAGGGTGGAAAAGCTCCCCTGGTTGCTACGGGTTATTGATACCGATGAGGGGCAAAAGCTTGTCGGACAAACCTTGGGGTTGAATTACCCCTTTGATAACCCGATTCATGAGATTGTTTATCAAAATGGCAAGTACCAGCAAGGCAAGGATCTCGGCATCTCTCGCGGCTTATCCGTTTATTCCTTGGTGTTGGCAAAACTGGATACCCAACTTCCAGAGAGGGTTGTCTCTACCAACGACGACGATTATCTCTGCATGTATGAAAAAACAACCGCCCATGTTTCCCAGTTGAGCATTTTTGGTGGTTCGGTTAACTTTGTTTATAAAAGTAACGAGTATTTCGGAGGTTCTAATTCTTACATTCAGTACTATGGCGCACCGCGCTTGGGCGAGACTGTGGATGTACGGCGCGTTTATATCAACCCTAGAATAATCGTTACCAAAGCTTTGGGCGAAGGGAAGCCAAGATTAATCCTTGCTCGGAACATCTCCCCTTCTGGAAGGGTCCTCCAAACGATGAAGACCTTTACCTCCAGCGAGATGGTGGCGATGGAGTGGGATGGTTTGGGCATAGCGGAGCTTTGGCGCACCCGTGGCATTGGCGGCTATGTTGCGGATTTTAGTTTTAAGGATGCCGATAATGACGGAGAGAAGGATTTGGTCCTTGCCATTATCAAATCCGCAGGATCAGGTATGGGTGAGGTAAGTGTTATTGCGATTTACAAATTTGCGCGATTATAAACCTTTGAGATACTTCCTGATAAGTAAATTATCGCTAAAGCCGAGAAAATGAAAGCGTAGCGGGGTATTAAAAGGGGATGTACAGGTGGATGCTACGGAGTGTGGATTCACTAATCACCCCGAAACGACCGTTTTATTAGTTAAAATTATCCATCGTAGGGGGAAAGATAATGAAGAGTGCGGAGATAAGAAAGAGTTTTCTCGATTTTTTTAAAGAACATGGCCATGAGATTGTTCCTTCCTCTGGTTTGATACCGAAGGACGATCCTACCTTGCTGTTTACCAATTCGGGAATGGTGCAATTCAAGGACTGTTTTTTGGGGTTGGATGATCGCTATACCAGGGCAACAAGCTCGCAAAAATGCGTTCGTGCGGGAGGGAAGCATAACGACCTGGAGAATGTGGGTTATACTGCACGCCATCATACCTTCTTCGAGATGCTCGGAAACTTTTCCTTTGGTGATTATTTTAAGCGAGAATCGATTCGTTGGGGTTGGGAATTTCTTACCGAGCGGATGAATTTGCCCAAGGAAAAGCTTTGGGTAACCGTCTATGAAGAGGACGAGGATGCCTTTAATATTTGGCATCAAGAGATGGGGGTACCACTGGATAGAATCGTACGCATGGGCAAGGAGAGCAATTTTTGGGAGGTGGGAGAAACAGGTCCCTGCGGACCATGCTCGGAAATACTCTTCGACCAAGGGCCAAGTGTGGGTTGTGGCAGGCCTGATTGCGATGTTTTTTGCGATTGCGACCGTCATTTAGAAATATGGAACCATGTTTTTACCCAGTTTGATAGAACTGCCAGCGGCGATTATGTCCCGCTCCCCAAGCCCAATATCGATACGGGCATGGGGTTGGAAAGGCTTACAGCGGTAGTTCAGGGGGTAAAGAGCAACTATGATACCGATTTATTCATGCCGATAATTTCTTTTATCGCCCAGCTTTGCGGCAAGAAATACCCCGCAATCGCAGAAAGCGATTCCTCTATTCGCGTCATTGCCGATCATTCTCGTGCGATAACCTTTCTTCTTGGCGATGGGGTTTTGCCCAGCAATGAGGGACGAGGCTATACGCTCAGGAGAATCCTGCGACGAGCGGCAAGGCATGGCAGAATTATCGGAATGGATAAGCCTTTTCTGCATGAGGTTGTTTCTGTTGTGGTGGATGTGATGAAGGAGGCTTATCCCGATATTGTTGCGAAGGAAGCATTTATCAAAAAGGTTGTCTTCAACGAGGAGGAGCGCTTTGGCGCAACGCTGGATGGAGGGTTGCGCATTTTGAGCGAGGAGATGGTTTCCCTGGAGAAATCTGGCGGTCGTGTTCTGGCGGGGGAGGTTGCCTTCAAACTATACGATTCATACGGCTTTCCCTTAGATCTGACTGCCGATGTCCTCCGTCGTAGCGGCTTTGTTATTGATGATGCTGGCTTTGAAAGGGCAATGTTAGCGCAAAAGAAAAAGTCGAGAGAATCGTGGAAGGGTAGCGGCGAAGAAACGGTCGCAACCGTTTATAAGAAACTGTCTCAAAAGGGAGTAACCACCAATTTTATTGGCTACGATGAGCTGGTGGGAGGATCAACCGTAGTCGCGATTTTAAGCAATGGCGAAGAAGTTGCATCAATCAAAGCGGGACAAAAGGGGGAAGTTCTTGTCGCCAGCACTCCCTTTTATGGAGAAAAAGGAGGGCAGGTTGGCGATACGGGAGAGATAGTGGGGGGAAATGGTGCAAAATTCGTTGTTACCGATACCCAAGAGCCAGTTGCCGATTTCATTTCCCATATTGGATTTATTAAAGAGGGAGAGATAAAGCTTGGCGACATGGTCGTCTTGCACATCAACTCCCAGCGGCGGCGTGCCATTTGTGCCCACCACAGCGCGACGCATATCATCAATGCCGCCTTGCGAGCGGTTTTAGGGGAGCATGTAAAGCAATCGGGGTCTTTTGTTGACGATACCCGTTTACGCTTTGATTTTACGCATTTTTCCAGGCTTGAGGAAGGCGAGATTAAAGCCGTTGAGGATTTGGCAAATCGTTATGTTCTTGAAAATAGCGAGGTGCAGACGATGAATATGGATAAGGACGCGGCGATGCAAAGCGGAGCCTGTGCCGTTTTTGGCGAAAAGTATGCCGCCGAAGTGCGGGTGGTGCAGATGGGTTCCCACAGCACCGAGCTTTGCGGTGGTGTTCATGTGAAAAAGACAGGGGACATCGGCTTCATCAAGATTATCGCGGAGACCTCCGTTTCTGCGGGTGTAAGGAGGTTGGAGGCGGTTGTTGGTCTAAGCGCCGTTGCTTATATCTCGCAGATGGAAACGCAGCTAAAAAGTGTTGCGGCAGTTTTAAGGGTTCCACCCGAAGAAATTGCTTTGCGGATAGAGAAGGTTTTGCAACATCAGAAAGATCTGGAACGGGAGATTGAACACCTTAAAGCCCAAATAGCGCTACAGAGCACTGGGGAAATTGCAATTAAAGACATTCGCGGTATCCGCCTACTTGCCATGGAGGTGAACGCCACGGATGTAAAAACCCTCCGTGAGCTGGGCGATCGGATGCGGGATAAGGTTGGTTCTGGCGTAGTACTTCTGGCAAGCAAGATGGCGGATGGTAAGGCGATGTTGCTTTGTTTGATAACGAAGGATTTAACTGGTCGTTATCATGCGGGAGAAATTGTTAAGCAGCTTGCCCCACTTGTCGGTGGGTCCGGTGGTGGCAAGGCCGATATGGCGCAAGCCGGTGGTGCCAACGCAGGAGGAATACCCGACGCCATGAAGAAGGTGGAAGAATTGTTATAATTTCGGATATGGGGTTATTCCTGAGAATTTGTAAATTTGGCTAAACTTATTGAAATGATAACGCACATGAAGTTGAGGGGGTTGAATGTGGCGGTGCAAATAACGCCACCGCTAGCGATAGCCACCGCCGAAAGATAACAACTAAAACGGGTCTAATGCCCGGGAATTTAATAAGGAGGAAGCCACATGAAAACCATGCGATTTGTACTGGCAGGAGTTTTAATTTTGCTACTCATTGTTCTGGGAGTTCTTTCCTATTATGGGCTTTTTACTAGCCCCGCGATTGAAGAGAAACAATCGGGAAGTTACCTGTTGGTCTATGCCAAGCACGAAGGTGACTATAAGCAAACGGGCAAAAAAATGGATGAGATTTATTATAGCCTCAAGAATGTGTACGGAATTCCTTCAACTAGAGGTTTTGGCTTATACTACGATGACCCGCAGGTTGTTGCTAAAGAAAATTTGAGGAGCCTCGTCGGAAGCATTGTGGATGACGACGGCCAAGCAGAGTCAACGGCCGTTAAGGAAAAATATAGCACCAAAAGGCTTGATGCTATGCCCGCGGTTATTGCCACATTTCCCTATAAAGGTATGACTTCAATTTTTATCGGAATGCTGAAGGTTTACCCGCAGCTTAAGCGGTATTTTATAAGCAAGGGATACGATAATGTAAACCCGATTATGGAGATCTACGATATCCAGAATGGAAAGATTGAGTATATCGTTTTTACGGGTGGGAAAAACGGCGTTTTTGATGAGATGATGAAAAATGCCCAATAGTTGATTGTGCGGTGGGAGCGTCAGACGGAAGCGGCGCTCCCATTCTCCCGCAGGGTTGATTATCAAATGTGTTCGGTTTATCGCGGTTCTTCCGCGAAAAATATTGCCTGAAAGATAGAAAACCTCGCGCCTTTACGCCAAGCATCGGCGGATAATCCCGCTTTTAACGCAATTTGTTGGAGGCAGGTTTCTTCCGTCCATCCTTGTTTAGAGGCAACCTCCGGCAGGAATAAAGCCCTTCCGTTAGCCTTGTTAATGATAATGCCATCGCGTCCGAGAACAAACTCCTTTAGGCTTTTAATCTCCCGTGGGATGGTGGGGATGGCAATTTCAATCTGAATAGCGGCAGGCTCCTTTTCTGCTAACGGTGGGAAGCGCGGATCCTCCCGCGCCGCTTGCAAGGCGATCTTGCCGACCAGCTGATAAATGGGGACTGTTGTTAATTATCGCCAGAGGTCTATCGGTTAAGATAAAATTACAAAGTTTGTTGTCGTGTTCTGGAGAAGATAGAGGATAGCATAATCTTGAGCAGGCCCCCACGGGAAGAATATCATCTGGGGTGAGAAAGATTTTACCTTGGGGGAGGGCAAGCCAAAACAAACTGCGCAGGGAAAACAACCGTCCATGAAGACATGGCGCTCCCGATTATGGTGCCGAAGTCGGGACTTGAACCCGAACGAGTTTCCCCACCACCCCCTCAAGATGGCGTGTCTACCAATTCCACCACTTCGGCAACCGTGCGCGGGCAGGTAGCCATTTGAATTTCTTTTGTCAATAGTTAATTGGCCGTGTGTTAATAGCCCTTGACAGCACCAAAAGCTTGCCGTTAAGAAATGCACCGCGCTTTGCAAAAAAACAAAAGGGGATCTTTGTATGGTAAATAGTCTAATCAAGGTTAGGAATGTTATTGTTGAGCTTGATGGCGATGAAATGACTCGCGTTATGTGGGAGATGCTTAAAGAAAAGCTGTTATTTCCCCATTTGGAGATGAACATTGAATACTACGATTTATCGCTGGAAAATCGAGATAAAACCGACGATGCGGTAACCTACCAATCGGCACTGGCGATAAAAAAACACGGTGTGGGAGTCAAATGCGCCACCATTACCCCCAACGAGGACAGGGTTAAGGAATACAACTTGAAAAAAGCGTGGAAGAGCCCCAATGGTACCATCCGTGCGTTTCTTGATGGTACGGTTTTTCGCGCCCCGATAATGGTTAATAACATCAGACCAATGGTTTCCTGCTGGAAAAAACCCATCGTTATCGGCAGACATGCCTATGGCGATGTGTACAGCGGTGTTGAATTTTTGGCAAAACAGGCAGGCAAGGCCGAGCTTGTTTTCACCCCAGCTGATGGAAGCGCACCTCACCGAGAGCTTATCCATGATTTTTCTAAGGGAGGCATAATTCAGGGAATCCACAACACCCAGCAATCCATCGCCAGTTTTGCCAAGGCTTGTTTTACCTACGCCTATGATAACCGTATTGATCTGTGGTTTAGCACCAAGGATACGATTTCGAAGGTTTATGATGCCTATTTCCGCGAGGTTTTTGCCGCAGAATACGAAAAAAATTGGAAGGATAAGTTTGCCGCGGCGGGGTTGGAATACTTTTTTACCCTCATTGATGACGCGGCGGCACGGATTGTTCGCTCCGAAGGTGGTTTCTTGTGGGCGCTGAAAAACTACGACGGTGATGTCCTTTCCGATTTGGTTGCTTCTGCGAATGGTTCCTTGGCAATGATGAATTCCGTGTTGGTTTCTCCCGATGGTTGTTTTGAATACGAAGCGGCGCATGGAACCGTGCAAAAACACTACTACAGGCATCTCAAGGGAGAGGAAACATCCAGCAATTCTATGGCCTTAATTTTTGCATGGACGGGAGCGCTGAGAAAACGAGCGGAGCTTGATAATACCCCTGCCGTTGCCGACTTTGCCGATAAGCTGGAAGTTGCGGCGAAGGAGGCCATCGAAGGTGGGACGATGACGGGGGATTTACTGCTACTTGCGGATCCTTCTCCCCGTAATTGCAAAGTTAATACGCAGGATTTTATTGAAGCGGTTGCCCAACGCTTAGCAACAAAATTAGCACGATAGTTAGCCAAGCCCTTAATCCAGCCATTCCCTCCATGATGGTGGGGATGGCGGTTACTACTATGGAAAACATTTTCCCCAACAACCTTCCTGACATCAAGGATATGACGCTTGCCGAATGCGAGGCGTTTGTCGCGGATATGGGTTCTCCGCGGTATCGTGCGACGCAGATGTTTCGCTGGTTACATAAGCAACAAGCGCGGAATTTTGGGGAGATGACCAACATCGCCCAAAAGTTTCGCCAAGAAATTGCTCTACGCGCCCGCATTAGTATTGTTGAGATTGCGCATGTTCTGGAGGCGAGTGATGGCACCAGAAAGCTCCTTTTTAAGCTGGAGGATGGTAACTATGTTGAGGGTGTGCTTATCCCCGGCAGGAACCACTTTACCGCTTGTCTTTCCACCCAGGTTGGCTGTCGCATGGGATGCACATTCTGCTTGACGGGCAAGATGGGGTTTAAACGCAATCTCCGTCCTGGAGAGATAGTTTCCCAGGCGAGCGCTTTATTGCATTTTCATCCCGATATCAGTTGTGGAAACATCGTGATGATGGGAATGGGGGAGCCTTTGGATAATTACGATAATATCATCGCGGCGCTAAAAATTATTACCTCTGAATTTGGGCTTAGTTTTTCTGCTCAGAAGATAACTATTTCCACTTGCGGTATTATTCCTCAAATTGCCCGTTTGGGAAAGGCATTTCCGGTAAACCTTGCCGTTTCTCTCAATGCGGCAAATGATGAGATGAGGACAAAGCTCATGCCGATCAATAAAAAATATCCCCTCAAGGAACTTTTGGCGGTTTGTAAAGACTATCCCATGCCCGCACGAAGGATGATAACATTTGAATACATCCTCATTGGCGGAATAAACGATTCCCTTGAAGATGCTAAAAAGTTGTCCTCGCTTTTAAGGGAAATAAGGTGCAAAATAAACCTGATAGTTTGGAACGCCATTCCTGATTTTCCATTTGCTTCTCCCTCACAAGAAAAGGTGGAAGCATTTCAAAAGGAAATGATCCGTAACAAATACACGGCGATAATACGGGCTAGTAAAGGAAGCGAGATAATGGCGGCTTGTGGGCAGTTGGGAAGGGCGAAACAGCAAACAATGTCGTTGATTGAAGCGTAATCCTTGTGATACCGCGACCGCCCAGAGGAAGGTGAAGTGAGCATAAAGTATAGCGATTTTAAGGTGTTAGCCGCGGACGGCGTTGATTTACAGTGCGTATTATGGCAAGGAACGGGCGATGCGCGGGGCGTTATCTGCCTTATCCATGGAATAGGCGAGCATAGCGGACGCTATGATCATTTTGCCCGTAAATTCGCGGAAATCGGTTATCCCGTTCTGTCGTTTGATTTACGCGGACATGGTCGCTCTGGCGGCAAGCGGGGGCACTCTCCCTCGGGAGAATGTATCATGCGGGATTTGGAAAAGTTACTCGCCGAAGCAAGGAGCGCCTTCAGGAATCTTCCCATATTTTTATACGGGCACAGCCTGGGCGGACTTTTGGTAATAAACCTGCTTTTAGGGCAGGAAACTGGCGTTGCGGCGGCGATTGTTTCAGGCCCGGCGCTACGACCAATATTTCCCATTCCCCAATGGAAGTTATCCGTCAGCCGTATTTTGCGTAGGATAATACCGACTTTATCAATTCCCACAGGGCTGAATGCCGAAGACATTTCCCGCGACCCGTTGGTTGTTGCCAGATACAAGGCGGATAAGTTTGTCCATTCTCAAGTGAGCGTCGCCATGGCAATGGATGTTTTGGCAATGGGGGATTGGGCGCTTGCCAACGCACAAAAACTAAAAACGCCAATGCTCGTCATGCACGGGTTGCAAGATCGCTTGACATCCGCGGTAGCCAGCAAAGAGTTTTCCCTCTCTGCGGGGGCTCTATGTGAATTTAAAGGCTGGGATGATTTGTGGCATGAGCTGCATAACGAGCCTGAGTGGGAAGTGGTTTTCCTGTTTGTCAGCAGTTGGATGGAGAAAGCGCAAAATCCGTGAGAGAGCAAGCTCTCACCCAAAGGTAGAATTGAGGATAAGAAAAAATGACAGTCAAAAAGACAAAGCTGATTTTTATTACGGGGGGAGTTTTATCATCTTTGGGTAAAGGTTTGGCGGCGGCATCAATAGGGGCGCTCTTGGAGGCCCGTCGCTTAAAGGTCATTAACCAAAAGTTAGATCCCTACATCAACATTGATCCAGGAACGATGAGTCCTTTCCAACACGGAGAGGTTTTTGTTACTGACGACGGTGCGGAGACCGATCTTGATTTGGGGCATTACGAGCGTTTTGTTTCGACAAGGATGAAGAGAGAGAACAACCTCACAACGGGGCAGGTTTATTTTTCGGTGATCACCAAAGAACGGCGCGGTGACTATCTAGGTAAAACGATTCAAGTTATTCCCCATATAACCGATGCCATCAAAGACTTTATCCATAAAACCGCCAATGGTGCTGATGTGTGTATCGTGGAAATTGGCGGTACGGTTGGCGATATTGAAAGCCTGCCTTTTTTGGAGGCAATCAGACAGATACGAATGGAGATTGGCAGAACTAACTCCATTTTCATCCATCTAACCTGGGTTCCCTTTATCAAAACCGCGGGCGAGGTAAAAACCAAGCCAACCCAGCATAGCGTTAAAGCTCTCAGGGAAATCGGTATTCAGCCGGATATTTTGCTATGCCGTTCAGAGGTTTCACTGACGGAGGAGATAAAAACAAAAATAGCTCTCTTCTGTAATGTTGACTACGATTGCGTTTTTACCGCCAAAGATGTGCAGAGTATTTATGAAGTGCCTCTCGGTTTCCATAAGGAGGAGATTGACCAAAGAATAGTAGAAAAGCTCGGAATGTGGACCGGCGATGTGGATTTAAAACCCTGGCATGATGTCTGTAACAGACTCCAAAATCCTGTTGGCGAGGTTACCATTGCCATTGCTGGTAAATATGTCAATTTGACGGATTCATACAAAAGCCTCAACGAAGCCCTCATTCATGGGGGAATTGCCAACAATTATCGCGTCAAGCTTGCCTTTGTCGATACCGAGTTAATAACGAAGGATAATATTGAAGAAAAATATGCGGGTGTCGATGGCATTATCGTTCCCGGCGGGTTCGGCGAACGGGGTATTGAAGGGATGATTACAACTGCGGCCTACGCTCGGGAAAAAAAGATACCCTACTTTGGAATCTGTCTGGGGATGCAGATGGCGGTGGTTGATTTTGCCCGCAATGTCTGTGGTCTTGAGGATGCTAACAGTTCGGAGTTTAACCAGAAAACAGCTAATCCTGTGGTCGATTTGCTACCCGAGCAAAAAACGGTATCGGAAAAAGGCGCCTCAATGCGCTTGGGTTCTTATCCTTGCGTTATCGAGAAGAATAGTCTAGCATACGCGGCATATAACGACACCCAAATAGCCGAGCGGCATCGCCATCGTTATGAGTTCAACAATGATTTTCGCGAGTTACTTTCAAGCAAGGGTTTACGGATAACTGGGGTTTCTCCTGACGGTCGGCTCGTAGAGATAATTGAAAACCCCGCTCATCCCTGGTTCTTGGGTTGTCAGTTCCATCCAGAATTTAAATCGCGTCCCACCGCGCCGCATCGCCTTTTTAGCAAGTTCATTGCGGCGGCGATTAAAAATAAAGCGCCTTAAGCATTTTGCTTGCCAAGGGAAAGAGGTGAAAAGATGCTAAATACTTATCGCTGTAAAAAAACGGGATTGCTCATTAAAGAAGTCTGTCCTCTAAAGGATTGTGAATGGGCGCTGGACAAGGATGTTTTTTTTAATTGCTCGTGGGTTGCCTGCAACTACGGTCCCTTTACCTTGGAAGAAGTAGGTGAAATGATGGGGGTTACCAGAGAGCGCATTCGCCAGATAGAGGCAAAGGCACTGCAACGCCTTGGGCATCGCACCCGTCGTGTACAGCTCGAGGCATTTGTTTCTCAGGAATAGGCACGGGGTTCTGTGCAGGGGTTAAAAAAGTTTGGGCAAGCCATAATCGGCTTGCCCAAGTTGTTTTGTTATTGGCAGGAATTTCTAATACCTACCACGAGGCGATTTTCCCTTATCCATGCAAGGGGCATCCATACATTCTTCCTTCATACCAGCGGCGCAAGAACCACCCATCATCTGCTTGTTATCCATGCGCAGTTTTCTAAAGGTTGTTTTTTGTTCCTCTGATAAAATCTTCCAGGCGTTTTCGCGATGTTCCAGTCTCTTCTGATACATATCGTGCCGAAGTGTGCCCATATCCTTTTTCAGACTAAAAACCCGATTTTCATCAGGTGTTGCTTGGGTGAGCGCTTCTCGTAGCTCTCTTCCCTTGGCCGTGATGCTGTCTTCCAAAGCGTAAATTTCTTTAAGGTGAGCATCACGCATTTTTTGAATCTTTGTCTTTTGCTCCTGTGTTAGTTGCAACTCTTCAATTTGGGTAATGTCTAACATCCCCCCCATCATTCCCTGATGTGCTTTGTGCTCGCGCCCATTGCCACGATCACCTTTTGCCTCCGCCATTCCGGCGAAGGTAATGGCGACAAGAATCGCCAAGAACGACAACAAAAACTTCTTTTTCACTTTGTATTTCCTCCTGTAAAAGTTAGTTGCAATCAATAAAGCAAGTTGCATGCCAAAAAATAAAACACTGATATTAAAGAGTTTTTCTTTATGACAGACCGCTCACACAAAAAAAGTGGTTACTTTTTATCCAGCACTGTGTATATTGTATCCACCTTTAAAAACAAAACGAGAATGGGTTAGAGATGGTAAAGAAGCCGATAAGAGGAGTCATCTGGGATATTCTGCCAAAGCTTTCGCTTTTCGTTGGCTGGGCACTGGTAATTTTTTTGCCACTCTTGGTTTATCTTTCCTTCAGCATTTTTGATGCTCAGGAGCGCCATACCACCGCGATGCTGCAAGAACGGGGCGAAGCGCTGGTTTATTCTCTCGAATCCGCCACCCGTTCCAGCCTTGCTTTGCGTTCTGACCAACGAGGACGGGAGTTTTTTTTACAAAAGCTTGTTTGGGAAACCGCTCGGCAGAATGATATTGATCACATTATTATCGCCAATCGTGAAGGTGTTGTGATCGCGGATAGCGCCCCCGAACAAATTGGTGGTTATTACGGTTTGGATTTGCCGCTTCCTGAGCGCATTTCTTCCCCCAAAAAAGCACGCCGCACCTCCAACACCAACGGCTCGGATACCTATGAGGTTTTTGGCGCGTTTAATCCCTTCGGAAGCAAGGATGCTATGTCTGTTTTCATCGGGTTGGACACCAGCCGCTACGAGCTTGCCAGAAACGCCGATAGGCAAATGAGCATTAGAAGAAGTGTCTTCATTTTCGTCATCGGTGCTTGTGGGTTGTTGCTCCTCGGCATGGTGGCGAATTTTTATTCCGCCCGCAGGTCTTTCAATCGCTTACAGGTTCTTTCGGCGGGAATACTGGCCAACATACCCGTTGGTCTGCTGGTTTTTGATGATGCCTTGGCCGTCATCGTTTCCAACGAAGAGGGTGGCCAACTGGCAGGCGCTAGGGATGCTCTCGTGGCGGAGATTAAAAGCCGCATCGCCACCTCTGTGGCTTTTCCACAAAAGTTCCTCTTCAACGACGGGGAAACAGCGCTGGAGGTAACAATCACAAGCTATCAGGACAATACGGAGAATGGTTACATTGTCATCATTGTTGATGTTAGCGGGGTAAAAAAAATGGAAAGGCAGATTGCCAGCTCCAGGCGGTTGGCAACGATAGGCAACCTTGCCGCAGGAATAGCCCATGAGATTCGTAATCCGCTAAGTTCCATCAAGGGATTTACGACGTTTTTTGCCGAGAAATATCAGGGTGAACACGGCAGGATTGCGGGGCTGCTCAACAAAGAAATAGCCCGACTTAACCGTGTGCTTAACGATGTCCTTGATTTTACAAGATTAGAGGACATCAAGAAAGAGTGCTGCGACATCATTGGCTTACTCAAGGAAGTGTTGGATTTGTTAGCCTTGCAGGCCCATGAGCGGGGCATACGGATAGTCTCTACTGGCATTCATGGCGAGAGGGAAGTTTTGGTCTCCATTGATAAGGTAAAGCAGGTTTTTATAAACCTCACCCTTAACGCCATTCAGGCAGAGCGAGATGGTGGCGAGGTAACGGTTGCCATCCATTTATCCGCCGATGAGATACGGATTGATTTTATGGACAGGGGAGATGGTATCAAGACAGGGGATGAGCGTAAAATTTTTGAACCGTATTATACGACTAAAGACGGCGGTTCTGGGCTTGGTTTGGCAATCAGCAAGGAGATTGTTGAGATGCATGGCGGCGAAATTCGCGCTACTAACAGGGATGGTGGCGGCGCG
>JAIPED010000036.1 GCA_021737325.1 Deltaproteobacteria bacterium | reverse complement strand
CCTTTCCGCAATCATTCAAGCTTTGAATGACCGCTTTGGTACGGATTTTTCCGAAGAAGACCGCCTATTTTTTGAGCAGATAAAGGAAAAAGCTTCAAAGGATGAAAGAATCATCCAAACCGCAATGGCGAACCCCTTGGATAAATTTGAGCTTGGCATCAAGGCAATTATCGCATCCCTCATGATGCAAAGAATGGCCGAAAATGACGGAATTGTAACAAGATATATGGATGATAGCAGTTTTCAGCAGGCGATCTTCCCTATTCTTGCCAAGGAGATCTATAAGAGCATTTTGGAAAGGCAAGAACGAATACCCTTCGGTGCGACCAGGGAGCAGGCATGAAGGGGCATACGCAGAGAAATTGAACAAGGCATCCATAGTTCCGCATTGACAAACCTGTGCATTTGAACAAAGTGGCGCTCTCTGTCGATGGCGAAAAAGAGCGAGGAAAAACATGACAAAAAAATCGCGGATCATTTTGGGATTATTTGGCATAGCCGCTGTGCTGTACATTGTGGCTTTGGCGGCCATTCCACAAACGGAAACCTCCGAAGCGCGCTACGCCCTGATTGCTTCTTCCATGGCAGAGAGTAACGACTTTGTTACGCCGATGCTCAAGGAGGCACCTTATTTGGAAAAGCCCCCCTTGGTGTATTGGGCATCCGCAATCATCTTCAAAGTTTTTGGCGAAAACGATCTTACGGCGCGGCTGTTTGTCGCCTTTTGTACGATTGGCTGTGTTTTGCTCGTATTTGGGATGGCACGCCATTTTTACGGGACCAAGGTGGGGGTTTATAGCGCCGCTATCCTGGCATTTTCCCTTTTTCATTTTATCATCGGTAGGATTAATGTACTGGATATGCCATTGGCGTTTTTTGTTTCGCTTGCCATTTGGTGCGGCTATCTGGCTTTTGAAAATGGCCAAGCGAATAAAAAATGGCTTTATGCCCTTTATTTTTTCAGCGCCTTAGCCTTTCTCACGAAAGGGTTAATCGGCATTATCTTCCCTGGGGCCGTTATTTTCTTTTGGCTCTTGCTCACCAAAAGATGGCGCGAACTTTATAAGCTGTTCTCTCCGGTAGGGGTGGTCATTTTCCTGATTGTGGTCCTTCCTTGGATCATCCTCGTGCAACAGGCGCAGAGCGATTTTCTCTATTTCTTTTTCATCTATGAACATTTTGTTCGTTTTGCTACCAAGGTGCATCAGCGCTACCAGCCGTTTTACTTTTTTATCCCCGTTTTGTTGGTGGGGTGTATTCCTTGGCTGGGATATCTTTGGCAGGTATTAGAAAAGCAGAGCAAGGGTGCGATATTAGAAGCCGTTGGTAAGGAGAGAGCGATATTCCTTTCCGTTTGGGCGGGCTTAATTTTTCTTTTCTTTTCTGCTTCTTCCTCCAAACTGGTTCCGTATATCGCTCCAGTGTTTTTGCCCCTGGCGGTTGTCGGGGGGAGAATTTTTTCCCTCTATGAGAGAGTGGACGAGAAGAAAAGTAATTGGCGGCGCTACCTGCCGCAGGCGTTGCAATCCCTCTTATTGATTGCGGGAATCGCCGTTGTGGTCATGCGTGAAAATGATGGATTTGGCGGCGGTTTTTTCCTGTTACTTTCCCTGCCGTTATTTTGTGCGGTACTTTTGGCTTTTTTACCCAACTATTTGCTTAGTAGATACGGCAAAGAGAGCTGGTTTTTATCCCTTTCCGCGCTGGGTTTTCTCTTGTTTTTTTCTCTGCTCTTTCCCGCCCATTTCATACTGGCTCCTTACAAAACGGCCAAACCCGTTATTGAGGCAATGACGCGCTTTATTCCGCAGGGAGAGACGCTTTATCAATTCCGCACGAACATTTATGGTATTGATTTTTACTCTAAAACACGCACCCCTTTAATTGATGTCGGGGGCGAAATTGAACCGGGGGTGAAGAAGCTTCCCTTGGCAGAGCGGGAAAAATACTTCCCCTCGCAGGATGAATTTATGAAACTCTACAACCAGGGGGGGCAATTTTTTGTTCTCTTTGAAAACGATGATAAATACGACTATTTCCTTAAACTTTTTCCCGAAGGTAGGCTAATTTGGAAGAATAAGAAATACTATCTCTTTCAATTGGAAAAGACAGGAGTGTCCTAATGAAAATCCGCGAAACATTTTTGCCCTTTAACAAACCCTCCATCACCGCTACAGAAATTGCCGCCGTTACGGAGGTTTTGGAATCGGGATGGATAACTACGGGGGCGAAATGCAAGGAATTTGAAGAGGAATTCTGCAGGCTGACTTCCACTAACTATGCGATTTCCCTTACCTCGGCGACGGCCGGGATGCACATCACCCTGCTGGCCTTGGGCATTGGCGAAGGTGATGAAGTTATTACCCCCTCCATGACCTTTGCTTCCACCGTTAATATGATTGCTTTGTTGGGGGCTAAACCCGTTTTTGTTGATATTGAGTATGGTACGCTCAACATGGATGCACGGAAAGTAGAAGCGGCGATAACCCCTCGTACCAAGGCAATCATCCCCGTGCATTTTGCTGGTGCCCCCGCGGAAATGAACTTGATAACGGCAATTGCCGAGCGGCAGGGAATTGCCGTCATTGAGGATGCGGCACACGCCGTTGGTACCTACTATCTGGGGAAACACATTGGGGCACAAAGCAAAGCGGCGATATTCTCTTTCCATCCAATAAAAAATATCACTTCGGGAGAGGGCGGTATGGTTGTTACCAACGATGCCGAATTGGAACGCAAACTGCGCTTGCTTCGCTTCCATGGCATTGAACGGGATGCTTGGAAGCGCTATGGCAAGGGAGGCAATCCCGAATATGACATTGCCATTCCCGGCTTTAAGTACAATCTGACGGATATTCATGCCGCTTTGGGGTTGGCGCAGTTGCGCCGTTTGGAATATTTCAATACACGGCGTTCGCAGCTTGTTGCTCTTTATCGGGGGGGGCTTGCTACGGTAAGCGGCATTGAGCTTCCCGAATCACCAGGCTATGAGCATCGCGACGCCTGCCATCTTTTCATTGTAAAGGTGTTGGCAATGGGTAGGGAAGCGTTTATGGCGCGGCTTGCCGATTATAACATCGGTTATGGCTTGCACTTTTCTCCCGCGCATAGCCTTAGTTATATCAAACAAAGGTTCGGGCAGGATGATACTCTGTTGCCAGAAACTGTGCGAGCGGCGGATAAAATAATCTCCCTGCCGCTTTTTCCCGATATGAGCGAGGATGATGTTGCCTATGTTTGTTCAGCAATTCGCGAAATTTTGCAATGAGGGTGTGCGATGATCTCTGTGGTTGTTCCGATTTATAATGAGCAGGCGAATATTGAGTCCTTACTGGTACGGTTAACGGCGGCCTTGGGGCAGCTACAAAGGCCCTATGAGATTGTGCTTGTTGATGACGGCTCTCGCGATAACTCGTTACTGATGCTGAAAGCGGCGGCGCATCTTGATTCGCACCTGACGGTGGTGGAATTAACCCGTAACTACGGGCAACATGCGGCGATATTTGCGGGATTTTCCCAAGTACGGGGAGAAATAATTATTACCATTGATGCGGACTTACAAAACCCGCCCGAAGAGATTCCTCGTTTAATTGCCTGTATGGAAGTGGGAGACTACGATCTGGTGGGCACGGTGCGTAAAGAGCGCAAAGATTCTCCCTTAAGGAAATTACCTTCCAAGATAGTCAATGCCATGGCGCGCAAGATAACGGGTGTACGAATGAGTGATTGGGGTTGCATGCTTCGCGCCTATCGCCGTGTTGTTGTTGACCATATGTTGCGGTGCCGTGAACATGGAACTTTTATCCCCGCATTGGCAACCTACTTTAGCAAAAACTTTACCGAGATAGAAGTGGAGCATTTTGCTAGGCAGGGTGGGGAATCAAAATATGGGCTCTTCAGCCTTATTCGGTTGCAGTTTGATTTGGTCGCTTCTTTTTCGGAGTTGCCCATGAGGATTTTGATGTATGGTGGGATCTTTATGTCCTTGATGGGCATTAGCTTTGGCGTGTTCTTGGCGGTTCTGCGCCTCGCCTACGGTGTTAAGTGGGCGGCTCAGGGTGTTTTTACCATGTTTGCGGTGTTGTTCGTTTTTGTCGGGTTGCAATTCTTTGCCATGGGGATCATCGGAGAATACATCGGCAGAATTTACCGTGAAGTGAGAAAGCGTCCAGAATATGTCATCCATCGGATAATCAGAAAGGCGGAGTAAAATTGAAGATTGTAGCCTTCGCTTATCATGATGTGGGCATTGTTGGCTTGGAGTCGCTAACAGCAACTGGCAATGATATACTGCATATCTTCTCCCACGAAGACGACCCCCGTGAGTTGGTGTGGTTTGGCTCCGTTGTTGCTTGGGCAAAAGAGCGAAAAATAAGCTGTTCTTGTCCCACCAGCATCAACGACGGCGAGGTCATGGAGATTATTAAGTCCTTAAATCCTGATGCCATCTTTTCTTTTTACTATCGCAACATGATTGGCGAGGCTATTTTAGCAATTCCCCCGCTGGGCGCGTATAACTTGCACGGTTCCCTCTTGCCCCAATATCGCGGCAGGGTTCCCATAAACTGGGCGTTAATTAACGGAGAAAAGGAAACGGGAGTTACGCTACACCACATGGTGGTGCGTGCGGATGCGGGCGATATTGTCGCTCAAAGGGCTTTTCCCATTGCCGAGGACGATACGGCTTTAACCCTTTATCAAAAGCTTTGCTTGGAAGCGCGGGTTTTATTGCAAGAGTTTGTTCCTTTAATTGCCACCAAAACCGCGCCTCGCATCAAGCAGGATCTGAGCAAGGGCGGTTATTATGGAAAGCGAACCCCTGAAGATGGCAGAATCGATTGGGAGCAAGGTGCCCGCTCCATCTACAACCTCATTCGTGCCGTTACCCATCCCTACCCTGGGGCGTTTTGTTTTTTATCGTCAGGCGAAAAAATGTTGGTGTGGTGGGCGCGTCCCTGCGGTGAGGATCACTCTACCGCTGGAGCGGGGGAGGTGTTGTTACAAAACGGAGCCGTTTGCGTAGGCACGGGTGGTGGCGGCTTGGTGCAGTTGGAGGAGATCGAAATTGCTGGTGGCATCATGAATACACATGAAATTTTTAGATTTTTTGAGGAATTGAAGGGAGTAAAACTACAATGAAGGTTTTAATTTTGGGAGTAAATGGATTTATTGGCCACCATTTGACCAATCGTATTCTTGAGAGCACCGATTGGTCGGTTTATGGGATGGATCTGGGCGCCGAGAGGTTGGAAAAGGCAATTAACAACCCCCGTTTCCATTTTATTGAAGGGGATATTGCTATTAACCGTGAATGGATCGAATACCACATCAAGAAATGCGATGTGGTGATGCCGTTGGTTGCCATTGCCACCCCGAAGCTATATGTTGAGGACCCTTTGGCGGTTTTTGAGTTGGATTTTGAAAGAAACCTAGAAATTGTTAAGCAATGTGCAAAGTACAAAAAACGGATCGTGTTTCCCTCAACATCGGAGGTTTATGGTGCTTGTCCAGAGCCAGAATTCAAGGAAGATGAAAGCTTTCTGGTAACAGGACCGATTCAAAAAGAGCGCTGGATATATTCTGCCTCCAAGCAATTGTTGGACAGGGTTATTTATGCCTACGGAACGCGAGGATTTTTTAATTTCACCCTCTTTCGCCCCTTTAATTGGGTTGGCCCTCGCTTGGATTCCCTGTATTCGGCCAAGGAGGGGAGTTCACGGGTGGTTACCCAGTTCATTGCCGAATTGGTCTTTAAAAAGCCGCTTACTCTGGTCGATGGCGGATCACAGAAAAGATGTTTTACCTATGTGGATGATGGGATCGATGCTCTGGTAAGGATTTTGGTTAACGAACAGGGGAGATGCAACAACGAGATAATCAATATCGGCAACCCTGATAACGAATGCTCAATACGAGAGTTGGCGTATATGCTGAGGGAGCTTTTTCAGCAGCATCCCCGCCACCGTGATGACAAGCTGTTTTCTGAGATAGTGGAGGTCAGTTCGCAAAACTATTACGGCAAGGGTTATCAAGATATTTTGAGCCGCAAGCCGAGCATTGAAAAAGCGCGTAAACTGCTGAATTGGGAACCCCGAGTAACCTTGCGAGATTCTTTAATGCGCACCTTAAACGCCTTTTTGGAGGAGAACGAGTAAGACTCGTTGATCTGACAATGAAGAAAAAGGTGATAGGTCTAAAGATAGATGTCGATACCTACCGCGGAATGCGCGATGGTGTTCCTCGCCTTTTGCAAACTTTAAAAGATTTTAACATCAAGGGGAGCTTCTATCTCCGCATCGGGCCAGATGCTTCTGGGCTTGCCATGTGGCAAATAGTCCGCAACCCTCGCTTTTTGCAAAAGATGCTCACCAGCAATGCGGTGGGGATGTACGGCATCAAAACCGCTCTTTACGGAACCTTGCTAGCATCGCCCTTGATTGCACTTTCCTTTCCTCAGCTCATTGAGGAGATGCTGAGTGATGGGCATGATCTCCAATTCCACGCTTGGGATCATCGCCGTTGGCAGGATAGCCTTGCTAGCAGAAGTGAAAAATGGATAGCCGAGTGGTTTAGTAAAGGAATTGAAGGGTTTGAAAGTCTTACTGGGAAAAAGCCCAGGGCGTTTGGTGCTCCTGGTTGGATGATTGACGAGCGAGTTGTTAAGCTCGCTTCAACCTTTGGGTTTAGCTACTTGAGTTGTACCCGTGCGCAGGAGCCTTTTATCCATCTGAGCAACGGCTTGGTGGAAATACCTTCCGATCTTCCGTGTTTTGAAGAAGTGGGGCTCAAAGACGGCGCGCACAAGATACTCCGGCTACTTAATGATGAAAGAACTCACATCTTCCCCGTTCATGCGGAGGTAGAGGGTGGTGTTGGGGAAGAAGAATTCAGGAAATTCTTGCAAGGAGCCTTGCAGAAAGGATTTGCCATAACGACGGTGGATGAAATTTTTTCCACGCTTGGTAAATCCTTGCCGCTTCGTGATTTTCGGATGGAGCTACTTGCAGGACGAGCTTTTCCCTGCGCTGTGTGAAGGCTTGTCGGTTAAGTTGAATGGGCAGGGCCTTCGGGGTAGCTTTGGGCTGTGGAAGAAGCGAGCCACAAGCTACCGTCAGGGATTTACTGGGTAGCACATAATGCCTTCTTGTTTTTCCCATAGGCACTCCTTCCTTGAAATTATCTTTAATATATGTTCTGTGCCTGCTCCGCGATGGTATCAAAGACCATCAAGGGTCAAGCGGAGAGATGGCTGAGTGGCCGAAAGCGGTCGCCTGCTAAGCGATTGTATGCCCCAAAAGGTGTACCACGGGTTCGAATCCCGTTCTCTCCGCCATTTTTTTACGGTTGTTATAGAACATTCGAGTTGCCCTCCAGAATCCTTCAGGACAAGTAAGATAAGGAGACAGGCTTTCTCGTCATGAAGAGCCCTCATGAAGGAGAAAGAAGTCCATTCAGGAAGTTGACGAACACAAAAGTGGCGCAAAAACTTCGTGTAGCATTCACTAAAATAGGCGAGGTTATAAGAAGCCTCAAAGCTCCATTTGGGCGAGAACGGGTTAAACGGGTTGGTGCTGAGGTTGTCTGGGTGGTGCTTGGGCAATGTTTAGTAGCCGTTGGCGGTCTTGTTGGTGTCAAGGTTCTCACAGACATGATGGTTCCTGAACAATATGGAAAGTTAGCGACAGGTATGACTGTGGCTATTTTTTTGCAATTGGTATTCTCCGCCCCTATCTCTGCAGGGCTTTCAAGATTCTATCCGGTGGCAAGAGAGCAAAAGAATATAAGGGGTTTCCTTGTTGTCGTTAGATCATTGTTTAGCAAAGCGTTGATAGTTTTAATCATCATCGCGATCCCATCATTATTAACAGTGCTGTTATCAACCAATACAGAGTGGTTTTTTCTCTGCTTATCAGCCATTATTTGGGGCATGATTAGTATGTTGGTGCTAAGTGTGACGGAAATTCATATGGCTGCTAGGCAACGAAAAGAAGCCGCTATCCAGCAGGGAATTAACACTTGGGGCAGGTTTACTATTGCGGCGATACTAATGACATTGTTTGGCGCTACGAGTACAGTCGCAATGATAGGATATGTTCTTTCGGCCGCTGGAGTTTTAATAATTCAGCGGGTTTTTTTCTTTAACAGGTTATTTCCTAAAGAGGCGAATATCGTTGCTGTTAGTAACAAATCTTATTTTATTCAGGGGAAAGAAAAACAAATTTGGAGATACTCCTGGCCGTTTGTTGTGTTTGGAATTTTTTCGTGGTTGCACAGTTCTTCGGATAGATGGGCATTGGGTTACTTTGTTGGCATGGAAGAAGTTGGATTATACATGGCTTTATACCAAATAGGCTATTATCCGATACACTTGATTTGTAGTATTGCTGGGCAGGTGTTGGCCCCCGTATTTTTTGGGATGGCAGGAGATGCATCGGATAAAGAGCGAATGGCGGGGGTGTATGCTGTTAACGCTAGGGTTGTTTATTTAGTGTTTTTGTGCGTCATTGTTTGCTTCCTCTTAGGCTTCTTTGTTCACCCAATTATATTCAAGCTTTTCATCGCGAGTAATTATTGGAAGGTCTCATCGTTGTTCCCCTGGATGGTCCTGGCAGGAGGGCTGACTGCTTGCGGTCATTTAGCACATCTAAGTATCATCAGCGGTTCCACAAGCAACATACTCATTTTTCCTCGAGTTTTAACATCTTTACTCTTTGTCGCGTGTAATTGCTTAGGAGCTTTTTATGCTGGGATTGAAGGTGTCGTGGCAGCGAATGTGATTTTTGGAGTTTCATATTTTGCATGGATGGTTTTATTGAGTGGTTCGGAAAGGAAGAACATTGGAAAACAGTAAATGGGAAAAAAGATAGCATCGTTTAAAGGAGCGAGGAATGAATGAAAACAGGTTAATGATTCTCTATTCACCATACGAGGAGCTTATCAATTCTTACGCGGAAGAATTCAAAAATGCAGGCTCATTGTTGGTGGATGTTACATCCTTCTATAGAAAACATGGGTTAAGGGATGCTCAAAAAAAATTATTAAAAATCGTGAAAGAGAATAAAATCAATATCCTTTTTTATGCTGGAAAATCTCAAGAGTTTCTCTTTCCCGTAAGTTTTTTTAGGGAGCTACAAAAAAAAATATTCACCAGCATGATGTTGACCGATGCAGACCACTTTTTTGATTCGCGAGACATCTATTATGCGCAAGCTATGGATTTAGTAATCTGTCTAGACCAGCCAAGCCGTTATCGTTTCAAAAATTACGGCATTGACGCCATATCGTTTTACAGTCTTTTTAACGCCCAAAAATATGTCAAAACTAATGACACTCGTAGAGATATACCAGTTTCTTTTGTAGGTTTAGTCGGGCTTAAAATGTTTCGTAAAACTTATATTGATTATATTGTCAGCAATGGAATTGCGGTGGATGTTTACGGAAACAATTCTCCCAATGGGTTTATCTCTAAAGAAAAGATGGTGGAGGTTTTCAACAGGACAAAAATAAATTTAAATTTTACAGGAATGTCCACCATGACTACAATAGGTAAAGAGCTTAATATCCAAAAATTGAGAAGACAAATGAAAGGAAGGATCGCAGAGATTGCCCTTTGTGGTGGATTTGTTCTTTCTGATTACGCTTCGGGCATGGAAGAAGTTTTTGAAATTGATAAAGAAATTGTTGTTTTTTCCAGCAAAGAGGAGATGCTGGAGAAGATAAAATACTACATAGATCATGATGATGAGAGGGAAGAAATAGCCGCTAGGGGCTACGAGAGGGCCCAAAAAGACTACGATACGCACGAGGCGATCCCAAGGCTAGTGAGAATATTGTATGAAGCTAAGCAACGCAAGCAGCACAAGGTCATCAGAGAACTTGTCAGCGACAGACACTTTGAAAAGAATTATGCTACTTATAGGTTTGAGATGTGTGTTGTTTTTTTGCGGAATAGAATGTTTAAGTTAGCATGGCTAGAATTGTTAGAAATAATGAAGATCAGGCGATTAAATTTTTCAAGAGTCTTAAGAATAATAATGTCAAATTTGTTTCCTAGAATGCGGGAAATGTACCGCGTGAGGATCGGGAAAAAATATTAACTGCATGTTTTGGTGGTTTTTTGAGAGAGCGTAGTTTCATATGGACGCAAATGTAACAATGATTGGCGCGGGTGTGGTGGGATTGGCGATTGCTAGAGAGCTTTCCCAAACGATAGGTGGAGTTTTTGTCTTAGAAAAAAACGCTAAATTTGGGCAAGAAACGAGTAGCCGCAACAGCGAGGTAATCCACGCGGGGATTTACTACCACCCGGGAAGTTTGAAAGCGCGATTTTGCGTTGAGGGTGCACGCTTGCTTTATGACTATTGCGCTAGTCACCAAGTTCCCCATAAGAAAAAAGGCAAACTGGTTGTTGCTACCAAGGAAGAAGAATTGGCAATTTTAGCGGATATTGAAAATACCAGCGTTAAAAACGGTGCGGCGGATGTTCGTATTATTGATGCCAGCGCAATGAAAAAATTAGAGCCTGGGGCAAAAGGAATCGCCGCCATTTACTCTCCGCACACGGGGATTGTGGATTCTCATGCGCTGATGCATTCGTTGTTTTTGCAAGCGCTTGCCCAAGGCGCGGAGGTTATCTTCAATACCGAGGTCTCGGGCATAGAGAAGCTGTCTGGTGGCTATGCGCTAAGGACCAAAAACAACGCGGATATTTTCACGACGAGGCTCATTATCAACTGTGCGGGGCTTTACGCTGATAAAATGGCCATACTTGCGGGTATTGATATTGATAGCGCCGGTTATCGACTGCGTTATTGCAAGGGATCGTATTTTTCCTACGCACAAAAATCCCCCGTGGAGATGTTAGTTTATCCCGTTCCGCATCAGGATTTGGCGGGATTGGGGGTTCATGCAACGCTTGATTTATCAGGAAGGTTGCGCTTTGGTCCCGATGTTGAAGATGTGGAGAGCATTGTTTATGCCGTTGACGAAAATAAAAGGGAAGCGTTCTTTATAGGGGCGGAGGCGAGCATGGCGGGGTTGGAGAGCAGGTATTTCCTTCCCGATACGGCAGGCATCCGTCCTAAGATAGCAGGAGCAGGGTTTAAGGATTTTGTAATAGCCGCTGAGGCAGACAAAGGGTTACCGGGTTTTATCAATCTCATTGGCATCGAATCGCCAGGGCTTACTGCATCGCTGGCGATTGCCAGGCATGTAAAGGAAATGGTGAGTCAGATTGGGTAGAGGCGGTTCCCCTGTGGCGGTGGAAGCAATAATTTTAGCTGGCGGTCTTGGTTCCCGTCTGCGCTCGGTCGTAGCGGATGTGCCGAAGCCTCTGGCACCAATTAACGGGGTGCCGTTTTTGGATATTTTATTGGCACGGCTCAATCGTTATGATTTTCTTCGCAAGGTTGTCCTTGCCGTTGGTTATCAGGCGCAGATGGTAATATCCCGCTATGATGGAATGCGGCACGATTATAATTTTGCCATCGATTTTTCCGTAGAAACAGAATTGCTGGGAACAGGTGGCGGCATCAAGCAGGCTAGCAAGATGACTACTGCAGAGACGATTTTGGTCTTCAACGGCGATACCTTTGTGGGTGTTGATTTAAGAAAATTGATTAGAGAACACCAAAGGCACGGTGCGCCGCTCACCGCAGTTGTCAAAAAAGTCCGTGATGCGAGGAGGTACGGCACGGTTATTCTTAATGACCAAGGCTTGCTGGTCGCTTTTAGGGAAAAGGTCGCGCAACCAAGCGAGGGAAATGAATTGATAAATGCCGGACTGTATGCCATGAACCGCAGAGTTTTGGGGCTTTTAAAAGAAGGAAAATCATCTTTGGAAACAGATGTTTTGCCAATAATCGCACAGAGTGGACACATTCGTGGATATGTAACCAACGGGCGGTTCATTGATATCGGCATTCCTGAAACATATCTATCCGCGGGCGATTATCTTCACGGGGTTTTAACCAACGAAGGGGGCAGGAGCTAATGGTTATTTCCAAAACACCGCACCGAATATCCTTTTTTGGCGGCGGTTCCGACTATCCCGCATGGTACCGCGAGCATGGTGGCAAGGTTATCGGGGTAACAATAGACAAATACAGCTACATAACCTGCCGTGTTTTACCCCCTTTTTTTGAACACAAGCATAAGGTCGTTTATTCCAAGGTTGAGGCGATACGGTCTTTCGACGAAATAGAGCATCCTTCAGCTCGCGAGACGCTTCGCTATCTCGTTAATGAGCTCCAAGAATTTGACACTTCCGTTGGTCTTGAAATCCATCATGACGGGGATATCCCCGCCAGGGCGGGAATGGGATCTAGCTCAGCTTTTACCGTGGGATTAATCAAATCGCTCTTCGCCTTGGCGGGCAAGGTAATTTCCAAGGAAGATCTTTACAAAATGGCGATTCACATTGAACAAAATCTCATCAAGGAAAGCGTTGGTTCGCAGGATCAAGTTTGGGCGGCACTTGGCGGCTTAAACAAGATAGAGTTCATGAGTAATGGGGCGATTGTTTCCATCCCAGTGATTATAAACGAGAGCAGGATGAAGTATCTAGAGAAAAGGCTGATGCTGTTTTTTACGGGGCTTTCTCGCTACGCGACGGTCGTGGCGCAAGACCAGATAAAGAATCTGTCGGCGCATAAGGGAGAGTTGTTACGGATGATGGAAATGGTCGATGAAGCATACAGGAAGCTTACTGCTCCAGGGGAAACGGTCAGCGGGTTCGGTGAGCTGCTACATGAAGCCTGGATGTTAAAGCGAGGATTATCGACACAGGTTAGCAACGATATCGTTGATGCCGTTTACGAAAAGGCGCGTACCAGCGGAGCAACGGGTGGCAAATTGCTGGGCGCGGGTGGTGGCGGCTTTATGCTCTTTTATGTGGAGCCAGAAAAACAAGCGGCGGTAAAAACCGCGTTGAAGGATTTTTTGCATGTTCCCTTTGGCTTTGAATTTTCGGGTTCAGAAATAATCGTTTATAACGGTAGATAAGGAAGAAAAGCGTCATGATTATTACAGAGACTACATTGCCCGGCGTCTTGCTCATCAAAAGAGAAATATTTGAGGATCATCGTGGTAGCTACCGTGAGCTTTATAGCGAGAAGCTCTACAAGGAAAGCGGTGTTGGGGTAACCTTCGTGGAGGATGATATCTCCAGCGCTACCAAGGGTGTTTTGAAGGGGATCCACGGGGACGAGAAAACT
>JAIPED010000035.1 GCA_021737325.1 Deltaproteobacteria bacterium | reverse complement strand
ATAAGACTAAGGTGGTGATCCTTGGCGGTGGCCCTAATCGGATAGGCCAAGGGATTGAGTTTGATTACTGCTGTGTCCACGCTTCCTTTGCACTTAAGGAAGAAGGTGTGGAGAGCATCATGGTTAATTCCAACCCTGAAACGGTTAGTACCGATTATGACACCTCGGATAAACTTTATTTCGAACCGATAACCTTAGAGGATGTCTTGCATATCGTGGACACGGAAAAGCCCCTGGGGGTTATTGTGCAGTTTGGCGGTCAA
This sequence comes from Deltaproteobacteria bacterium, assembly GCA_021737325.1. Taxonomy (GTDB): domain Bacteria; phylum Desulfobacterota; class Syntrophia; order Syntrophales; family JAIPED01; genus JAIPED01. The sequence goes on along the minus strand of JAIPED010000035.1, from coordinate 13,206 downwards.
ACACCGCTAAAGTTGGTGAATGATCTGGCAAGGGCAGGTGTACCCATTCTGGGCACATCGGCCGATGCTATTGACCGGGCGGAAGATCGAGAACGGTTTCAGGAGATTGTGAATAAATTGGGTTTAAGGCAACCCGCCAACGATATTGCTTGGGATTATGAAGGTGCTCTTGCCGTTGCGAAGCGAATCGGATTTCCCGTTGTTGTCCGCCCTTCGTATGTTTTGGGTGGCAGGGCGATGGAAATAGTTTACGATGAAATTTCGCTGGCGAAATTTATTGCCATTGCGCTGACAGTTTCCGAGGGACATCCAATCTTGATAGACAAATTTTTAGAGGATGCGATTGAAGTTGATGTTGATGCCATTTCTGATGGCGATGCCGTCGTTGTCGCAGGGATCATGGAGCACATTGAAGAAGCGGGCATTCATTCTGGGGATTCGGCATGTTCGTTGCCAGCGGTTACCCTTTCCCCAGAAACCCTCAGCCTCATTGAAGAGCAAACAATTATTATTGCCCGTGAATTGGGTGTGGTCGGCTTGCTGAACATCCAGTTTGCGATAAAAGATGGCGAGGTGTTTTTACTGGAAGTGAATCCTCGTGCATCCCGAACGGTTCCCTTTGTTAGTAAGGCAATCGGGGTTCCCTTGGCAAAATTAGCCACCAAGGTAATGTTAGGAAAGACTCTCCAAGAATTGGGGTTTATAAAAGCACCGAAAATAAAGCACATTTGTGTCAAAGAGGCGGTATTTCCTTTTAACCGTTTCCCCGCTGTGGATCCCCTGCTTGGCCCGGAGATGAAATCAACGGGTGAGGTGATGGGGATAGACACAACCTTTGGAATGGCTTTTGCCAAATCACAGATGGCGGCAGGATTTTCGTTGCCCACCACGGGGAAGGTTTTTATCAGTGTTGTTGATCGGCATAAAGAGAAAATAGTCCCCATAGCACGGAATTTATGCGCTATGGGTTTTGAGTTGCTCGCCACCAAGGGCACAGCCGAATCATTATCCCGTGCTGGTTTGTCCGCGACCGTTATTCGCAAGGTATCGGAGGGCAGGCCAAACATTGTGGATTACATCAAAAATGGTGAAGTTCAGCTTGTTATCAGCACCGCGTTGGGGCGGATGGCAACGCAAGATTCCTTCCATATCCGTCGCGGAGCGATGGCGAACGGTGTCGCCTATACCACCACTGTAGCAGGGGCACGAGCGGTTAGTGAGGCCATAACGGCGCTACTGCGTGAAGGCTGGCAGGTAAAGTCCTTGCAGGAATATCATAGTTGATGAAGTTGGCGGATGGTTTACAATAAAAGTACTGCATAGTAGTAAGGAGAACGCGAATGCTGTTAGCAAAGAGCAATGATGTTCATGGTTGCCAGGATGATTCCCCCCGGGAGAAGTGCGGTATTTTTGCCATCCATGAGCATCCCGACGCCGCTCGGGTTACCCACATGGGGCTTTTTGCCCTGCAACATCGCGGTCAGGAGAGTGCGGGGATTGTTGCTGGGGATAACAGGAATGTTACCCACTATAAAGGCATGGGGCTGGTGGCGGATGTTTTTAATAAAGACATCATTGCCCGCTTAAAAGGAAACAACGCCGTTGGGCATGTGCGCTATTCCACAACAGGCACATCTAACATAACTAACGCCCAACCGTTTTTGGCGCATCACGCGGGTGTTTATTATGCCTTTGCCCATAACGGCAATTTAACCAACACGGTGGAGTTGCACGAGAAGTTGGAGGACCGTGGAGCCATTTTTCAATCCACCATGGATACGGAAACGATCATTCATCTAATGACTCCGCACCTCAAAAATGGCTTGGAAAAAGCGCTTGTTGCCGCTGTTGCTGATTTGCAAGGTGCCTACTCAATCGTCATGATCAGCGCGGGGAGGATTGTCGCCATTCGTGACCCCTACGGGTTTAAACCTCTGTGTTTGGGAAAACTTGATAATTCTTTTGTTTTTGCCTCAGAAACCTGTGCTTTTGATTTGGTAGGGGCGAAGTATATCAGGGATGTGGAGCCGGGCGAAATTATTATTGCGCAGGATGGCATGATGAAGAGTATCAAGCCATTTGTTAGCGAGCGCACTGCTTTTTGTATGTTTGAACTGGTTTATTTTGCGCGTCCCGATAGCCACATTTTTGAACGCAATGTTTATGGTTGTCGTAAACGAATGGGGCAAGAATTAGCGCGGGAATATATACCAACGGTTGATTTTGTCATGCCCTTTCCCGATTCGGGGAACTACGCCGCTATTGGGTTTGCACAGGAAAGCAAGATTCCCTTTGAAATGGGGATGATTCGTAACCACTATATCGGCAGAACCTTCATCCAACCTACCCAGGCAAAGAGGGATCTGAGCGTACGGGTAAAATTAAATCCTGTGCGAGAGCTTATTGAGGGAAAGAGCGTTTTAATTGTGGAGGATTCCATCGTCCGTGGCACGACCAGTCGTAACCGTGTTCGTGCTCTACGCGAAGTTGGTGTTAAAGCGGTGCATATGGCGGTTAGTTGTCCTCGAACCTGTTTTCCCTGCCCCTACGGTATTGATTTTTCCTCAAAGGGTGAACTCCTTGCCGCGCAAAAAGAAACAGAACCGGACATCGCTGATTTTATTGGGTTGGATTCCGTGCATTACCTTTCCCTGGAAGGAATGGTCAGGGCAACGGGAATCCCTATGGAAAAGTTTTGTCTGGCATGTTTTAATGGGGATTATCCCATAAAACCGCCTGAAAAAATGGCAAAACTACTCTTTGAGCAGGAGTCCCTGTTGGAAGAGTAGTGCTATCACGGTATTAACCGCATTACTCGCGGAAGCTTGTTTACTCAAGAGGATAAGAGGGAGGGAAGGATGATAGCTTATTGTGGTTTGAACTGTCTGGAGTGCAAGGCACTTATCGCTACCCAAAGCGGTGATGATGCTCTTCGTGCGGAGGTTGCTCAAGAGTGGAGCGAGCAATTCCATGTCGCAATACCCGCCAAGGCGATTTACTGCACGGGTTGTACCTCTGATGGGGTAAAATTCCACTACTGTGAAAGCATGTGTGAAATCAGAAAGTGCGCGATGGGTAAGGGCTACAAAAACTGCGGCGAATGTTCCAGCATGCCCTGCGAACAGCTAAAACCAATTTTTGAGCATAACCCTCAGGCAAGGATAAATCTGCAAGTCCGTTAACGATTAGGGATATTTTTCGTTTGTTTAGTCGCCCATAACTGGCAAATTAACGACCATAAAATCAACAGAATGTCCAACAATATCTAATAGATAAATGGTTTTTCAAGGGCGACTATAGTAGTATTTATCACCAATGGTATTGTTGAAATGGGCATGAAATAGCCGAGTCCATGCAATATCATCATAGTAATGAAACCTTCACTTCTAAATGTCATTCTTGGCTTATTGTAAATTTCGACAGCCAAAAGCGCCGGATCAATAGAGGCATCAAGAATTGATTTGGTTTTTCCTTTCCGTAGTGTCAACTTAACTCCACCTTAAAGCATGTAACGCCGCTCAGCACGCACGGTGACGGAATGGAGGCAAAGCCGCAATGGAGTAACCCTTGCCGTGACTGGAATGGTTAGAACTTACACCTCAACATCCCATTGTGGTGTGAATGAGTTTTGTGTCTCTTCCACCCGAATTATCTTATGAATGTGGAAATTCCTGGTTCCGCCTTTGGCTATGTCGTAACAAAAAAACTTTTCGGTTCCTGCAGTGGTACGGTAGCTGTAAGGTTCCGCTTCACGAGTCTCAATACTGCCGTCATCCTCACGCGCAGTGATGATGACGGTGTGAAGATTGCGGCCAGCTGATGCGATTGTTTCTTTTATGCTCATGTGAATCTCCTCCTTGTGATTTATATAATGTTTGGCTAAGGGGCGGGCTTTTTAGCCCGTCCCAGTGAGCGAAGCGAACGATTTGAGCCAGTTGTTAGCTAGCGGTTTTACTGTGATGGTAGTAAAGGTAGGCAAGACCAATAGGAGCAATAAATATTGCAAAGCTCCAGCAGATCATCATTGTGAATATTTTCATGATGATCATGAATATAGCGTTCAGAAAAAACACATTATCTCCCATGATAAATCCAACAATACTTTCATAGACAAAGCGCGAGTAAGGGTAAAGGAGTGTGTTGACTGCAAGCAGTGCAATCATACTGAATTGAATAGGCTTTCCACCGGTAATAACTGCATAAATTATCAGGGCAGCAAAAAGGGAACCGAAAAATAACTGGCGGATATAGTATTGGGCGGAAAGTCCGCCAAAGGTTTTTTTTAGGATCTCTTGCATCATTTTCTCCTTGATTGGGATTTTCAGCACTTTCCGAGACTGAGGTTTCGTACAGTTAACAATTAAGCTCAGTTGAGAGCAGAAGTGGGGCGACGATAGGAGCCCCGCTTCTGCGAATCAATTGGAGCGCCTTGTTATCTCTGTTTTTCATTTGATGGAAACTCAAGTTCTTCATATAAACTTTGTAAACACTTATCAATATTACTCATGGCAGATTCATATACTGGTATTGTGCTTTTTATCATTTCAGAATCATTTTCCTCGCCATGTACCGCAAGCTCCATGCTGCACATAATTGAGCAGCTACGATGCAGTTCTGAAAGAATATTTCTTGATTCTTTAGATAGAAATATAAAGTCTTCCTGTTCAATTTCATGTAAAGCGGTGATGTGTTGTAATGTTGCTCTATCTATATCTCCCGATAAAACTCCAAGGTTAGGATGAAACTCACCCCTCTCGTCATAAGAACCGATGGTCGCCTCACAATATTTTTTAAAATCAACAAGTCTCTTTTGAAGTTTTTTAAAGACGCGAATCTTTTCATCGAAAAGTATGTTGTGTTTTCTATATAGAATCGAAAGTTCTACTTTTAACCTTTCTATTTCAGCTACATAACTAGACTTGACTTCTTCTACTTTGTTAGTTATCTCTTCCACATCTTCCTTTGTAGCTAGATTCTTACCTTTTTCCGTAGTGTACGAAAATAAAAATTTACGGAATAGAATAATACTTCCTGTACCAAGAAGCATTATTAATATCTGTAATACAATTATTATTTCATCCATAAGCTGAATTTAGCCTTTAAAGAGCTAACAGTGTTATTATACGGACTTCGCCAAAATGCTGTCCCCTAATAAATGATCAATTACCTACTTCCTCAGCAAATTATTTGTCAACATCAAGATCCTTGCATTTCGGCTTACCATCAATATTTTAACGCCCATGACTTGACGCCGAAGTTAGTATTATGTTCCGACTGAAGTTATGTTTATGCGGTTGCGCGAACCTGCGAAGTTGCGGCAGTTCCTTGCTATTTTTTTATGTTTAATTTTTGACAGGCATATTTTGGTCTTTGAACACCACTTTTTGGCTTCAGTCGCTTAATTGAAGAGTGATCGTGGCTACAAAAGCGGCAATGCAACGCGGGTTTTTTCAGGGGCGATGTTTTAGTTGTTTCCTTCAATAGGCGGGCGCATTCTTTCGTTTGCGGGTTAATGAACGAGTTGTGCAAAAGGCTCCACTTATAAAAATCGTCTTAGTGTCCCAACAAACCAGACTGTCTCACTATCGCGATTTTTATTGTCTGGTATATTTGGAGAAATATTGATCAATTTCTCGCCGAAGTTCAATGCCAACTCTCTCAAATATGTTAAGCAGTTGTTGATATGCTCCTTGTCCACCGAGAAAATCCCAAAACTCATTGGCCACTTTCAATTCATTTTCTAAATCCAACATACCCCTCATCGTCCAACGACTATAGGGTTGAGGCTCGTAGGGGTTATAGGGTATTGCAATAAATGTTTGAACATTTGCAGAAGGATTTATTGCCAGTGTTGCCGCAACCCATTCAAGAAGTGTTCGTTTAAATTCTTTAAAAGCGCCAGCGTTGGGTGTAGCGGTCTTGATGTCAAAAAGAAAAATGGCACCATCGTGTCCTACAACTTTCACATCAATTTTTGTGGGTCTGACAGTCCGCATTTCGCCGCTTTGGCATACCTGTCTAATGGCATGTATTTCTTCAGGTTTGTTGGGTGAAGCACTGGCGGTCGCTAAACCATCCATGATATTTTGAATTACGCTGTGTGCCTGTGAAGAAATTTGCGTTCCCGCTACTTGTTGCGATGCGGCAGATTGAAAGTTTGCTGATGCTAACGCTTTGGCAACGGGTTCAAAAATGCTTGTTCCAAAATTGGCATTGAGCGAATGTATGAAAAAAAATAAAGCCATGCGGTCCTTCCCCAATAGTAGGGTCTGAAAAGGCATGGATGCTGGTTCTGGATTATAGCTTTGAAATTTATTCCGTAAACTATTTTGTAAAACGGTTTCAACATTTTGTATTTGCTCTGTTGTTAGTGCCATTACTTTTCCTTTAAATGGAAAATAATTTCTGAATATGCTCCCTTGTCTTTCTCGGTGCGGTTTAATACCGGTCGCTTGAATTTATTTACAATTTTCATTCCTGAGTTTTCTGCAATGGTAGGATACATGTTGTATTTGTCATTCGCCACTAAGAAAATGTCATAGTCATTCACGAGAAATTTTTTACTGTTATTCAAAACATCGCTGATGCCTTGAATGTAACTCTGTTTTGCTTCTTTACCTTGTCCTTTGAATAGCGGTCCAATTTCCAAGTCATCTTTACGGTTAAACCCGAAAAGATCATAAGCGTAGGCATGTTGCTCGTGGTAGTTAATTAGCCCGACATAAGGAGGGGATGAAAAAATACCTTTAATTTTTTGCTTTTCCGCTAGCTCTGCGAAAGCAGAATTTTTCTTTCGCAACTCTGCAAAAATATCAATCGTTCTACTATCACCTGTCAGGCAAACTTGGAAAGTTTGTGTTCTTAATTTATCGAACTGTGCGATGCGCTGAACCGTGTCTTTTGTGTATGTTTCCCACCATTTGAGAATTGAGAAAAGCGGCTTACAGATTTTGCCGTGCTTCGTACAATAATAGGTTGCGGTGATTGGTTCCAAAAGTGTGGCAAGGTCGGCATGAGTAGTTGCTCTACAACTCCGAATCGTCCTGCTTAAAATAACAGCTATTATTTTTTTCGTATCTGAATTACTAATTTTTTTGATTTCATTGAAAACAAATTCAATTTCTTCCCGGATATGCTGTGAATACCACTTGTCCAAAAAACTGTCGGCTTTGTCTTGCCGAAGCTTGATATTGTATTGCTTAACAAGCTGGTTATAAATGGGTAAAAATTCCTTTTCTTTTTCTGACCCATATTGTGCTTCATTAATTTCCCCTTGCCCTAGTCGATATTTGTATTCGGGAACAGGAAAATTGGCGCTGTTAAAGTCATAAAGCGCTTGTAAAAGTTTTTTTTCAAATTCAAGTGTATGAGAATGCGTCAAAAACTCTTTCAATGCTTTGGTGATACGACTAATTTCAGTTTGCACATCAAACAAGTTATATTTCGTCACCTTGCAATTACCAATCAAAGTATTGAAAGCGGAAACATCAATACCGATGGCGTGTATCGCAAGTTCACAGCTCTGGACTATTGTTGTACCACTGCCTGAAAACGGGTCAAGTATAGTATCACCTCTGCTGAAATAGCTTTCCGTTTTGAATTTGTCTGTATGGTCGTCAAGAAAGTACTCAACAAGTTGCGGTATGAACTTTCCTTTGTATGGGTGGAGTCGGTGAACATGCTTGGTCGTTTCAGCTTCTTTGTATTGCTCAAATGATAAAGCCCAATTCAAATCATCACCAAGCTGATCTTTCCATGCAATTTCTCTGTGGCCATTATAGGATTTGTAATAGTTTAACAGGTCCTGCTTTGCAACTTGAGTAGAGCCGTTGTCTCCAATTTTCTTTATTCGCCCGTATTGAATGAGATAGGAAACATTAGCAGTCGTAACATTTTTTCCTGTGTGATTTGTTGCCCATTTACTTGCTTCTTTTATTGTCAGTAGTTCGCCAGTCGCGCTCATTGTTCCCCTCGATTATCAGTACCCAAAGGTAGATGTCGAAATCAAATCCATCTCCTGTTTTTTGTGAGGCGGATAGCAAGCCGCAACATACGGATTTTGTCAGTAATGACGACCATTTGATCCGTAGGAATACGCCTAACTTATCCCCTCTTTATCTGTCAATGCTCGCTTATTTTGTAAAAGGGTATAGCAGGTAGAGTATATCGTGTATCAATAGGCAGGAGGATTCATTTACTGTCAGCACTATGAACGAACGGTTTTATTAGATACTTGTGTTAGCTTTAAGGGCAAGGTTTTTCCGAACAAACAAGGGTAAAAAAGACTAATAATTTTACAATTAACTACATTCCCAAGAAACAAAAGCAGGAGAGTTTATTTGCCCCGAAACAGGATGTTTCAATTTACTACTAACAGGTTGTCAGATTGCACAACGCCCTCCTAACGAAAAAGGAGGGCGTTGTGTTATTTATATTGTTGTTTTTATTGTCTTCCGCGCACGGGCCAAAGCATGTAGGATGCGTTTTCATCCAGCACCGCAAAGTTACCATTGCCGAGATTAACAATCCAAAACTTGCTGGCATTGGCGCGGGATGCTGTCCAGTAGTCGTAATCGTGTACATCGAGGAACCCCAGATCCCTTAACCGTTGGTATGGCCAGGTTCTGATGTCCTTCTTGTCAAAGCCCATGCTTGTGGCATAGGAAACCATCTGCTCCAATTCTTCCCTTGTAGGTACACGCCAGTCGTAATAATTGCCAAATCCTTCTTTATTAAGTCTTTCAATAAAGGCGTAAACATTATCATCCGCTTTCCATGGCAGTGGCTTACCGGGCATATTGGCGTTTTTTGCCCAAACCAAACCCGTATTCAAATCCCTGACGGTTTGTTCTTGGATCACGAAATTATGTGTTTGCCCGCATCCCCAGAGGGCAAAACAAGCAAGAAGTAGCAAAAGCTTTTTGTACATAAGATCAACCTCCTATTAAGGATCTCTTGGCAACTTTACGGATTTCTTTTTCATCCGACCATTCTAGAATACCCGTTTTCAGGTTTCTCAAACTCATGGTGAACTTGTAATAAACATCGGTTGTTCTGCCGGCAGTTTGTTTGATCTCGGCAAAATTCGCCGTGAGCATAAATTCTGCGCCAATCTGCTGCCCAAATTGGATGGCGGTGCGTTCATCAACGAGGCCACTTTCCTGCTGAACTTTAAGCTCGTCTATTAGCTGTTGATCCGTGGTGCGATCAACGAAGCGAAACTTGCCGGAACGAATCAAACGGGTGCGGATGGAATCGGTAAGAGATTCGGTATCGATATGCTGCATGGATTTGTTTTTAACCCGATCGACAACAATAACTGGCCGTCTTTGTGCCGTCATTTCCACGATGGGGGGGAATGTTATCAGAGAATCAACCATGGCACTGGCGATTTGTTGCAGATCTGAAGAACCAAAATCCGTACTAATCGGGGTTGCCGAACCGGCGTCGCCATACTGTACCCTCTGGGAAGCGCATCCCATGAACACGCCTAACACCAACAATAGCAAAGCGAGGCCAACTATTTTCTTTTGCATGTTTATTTCCTCCTCTTAATGGAATTACCGTTTATTTTACGGGAAGTACTTTTAGCGAAAATCCATCTACTCGTTTATTAGGAGCGACGCCGACGATTTTTTTGGTCTCCAGGTCATAGAAGGTTATCGGTGTCCATGACGATGCAGACATTATTTGGATGCCATCGGCATCAAACCATTCAAATTTGTACTGAACGGAAATCGGTCGTGAAAGTTGAGAACGGAGTGCAATATCAACGCGCATAATATCGCCGACAATCTCCCGTTGTGCAGAAATTACTTCTAATTTTCCTCTCATGTTGCTGGCACCGAATGTGTCATTGTACCTGAGAGTTGGTGCGCCCTTGTCATCCCAGCCCTTTTTACCAGTCACCTCTGCTGGTGCGGAGACGCACCCAGCGGCAACCAATAACATAAAAACAATTAGCGTTCGCACGAATATAACACCTAATTTACCCATAGAAAACCCTCCATATTTTTTTACCAATTAACCGGGCGTTCACTAGAGCCCGGCGATACCGCTGGTTCTTTTGTTGGCTGTGCCTCTACGCCATTATCCTTTCTGACGATGCAACCTTTGAGGATTCCAAAATCTTCTTTAATGCTGGCGTATGCCTGTGCTTTTTCCGCACGGGAGATAACGGCTCTACCGATGAGCATTTCATTGTATAGGATTGCCCCGCTATCCTCGTCAAGAACCTCCTGCGCGGTGTAAATTCCCACCAGATCGCCATCACTAAAGCCAGCATTCAGCCCACGGTTAAACATCAATTTGTTCCCGCTAACGGTAAGCACCTTGGCGGGATAAATTCCCGCAACGCTTCCTTGGGCAAGGCTTCTTGCCATCTTGTTGGATAGAGAAAGTAAAATTTGTTGACCACTTTGGGGATTGATGGCGCTACGAAATTCTTCTTTTTCCAACATCTGTACACCCACCGCACTTGGTAACACCTTCCCTGTGGTGGTATCAACCACTTGCACGATGGCGGAGAGGAACACCTCTCGTTTTAGCGATTTTCTTTGTATTGCCGTATGCTCGGTGATTTCTACATTGTCATAAAAGCCATCTATCTGTGGTAAAAAAACATATTTTGCACCCGCCATCTTTCCCGATTTTGCCAAGAATTTATCATCAGGATCAACAGCGACAGAGGCGAAGTCTTGCTCTAATTCAATCACATCCTTGCGGCTACGCTCCACGATATCCAGCACATTGATTGCGGCTATTGCCGGGATAAACTGTGCCGAAAGCGAACGGGCAACGGTGAATAACTCTTCTTTTTTCCCTTCCTTTTCCGCCAGGGCAATGACCTCTGGGCTTATTAAAACGGGACCAATTATCACCGTTTCTTTTTTCGCTAGTGCCAAAGTGGGAAGCACAATAAGGCACACCGCTATTAGGATTTGCCATGATAACTTTTTCATCGACCATCTTCTCCCTTCTCTTCTATTGATTTGAGGTGTTGTCGTTAACAAGAGGTTTTTCCACATCCTGATTATTAAGGGGCTCGCCCGTTTTCGTGGTGGTTTCAGCATCTGTGGTGTGCGAATTTTTTTCCAGTTTTAGCCTGTCTATTATTGCCTTTTCCCTCTCCATTGACCGCTTAAAATTCTCCATCGTTTGGTAGCGCTGTACCCCTTCAGGGGATAATTCCAGTACAACATTAAATTTCTGTCCAGGAGAAATGTTCACATGATGCTCCCAGGTATTCATCAACTGCTGAGAAATTTTCATAAAATGGATGCCAGGCGTTGCTTGAAAGCTACCGGGTGTTGTTCCGATAACGACTCCATCAAGCTCGACAGTGGCACCAGCGATGTTACAATCAAGGGAAAAATCAACAGCCGTCTGTGGTTTTATCGGGTGGGCAATACGGATTTTTTTTACCTGATCAGCAATGTTGTTGGCGATTTTCGTTGCTGCCAATTCCCAAAGCGATGTGGGTATTATAGTGGATTCGACGGCGATATTTGGTCCTGCTACGACTTTTTCCGAGACTAAAACGGTATCGGCATAAACACTCCTGCCCTCGTCTGCCTCTATAACCGTTAGTGTAACGATAGCGCTGTAAATAGTTGCTCGGGTATTTGTTTTGTATTCCGTTTCTTTTCCCTGAAATTCCCGATTTGTGATGTCCAATGATTCGACCGAGGCGATGATGATGTAATCCACTTTTAGTTTTTTCCCTATTTGCAATGCGGAAGCCGATATTTGTTCCTTTGCTGCAAACCGACTACCATCATCAAATGTTTCCCAAACCATTTTAGGATCAACAAGGGAAAATCCATGGCTTGAAAGCTTGGCGGTGAGCAAACCGGTTAAAGTTCCAAGATCGTTAAATTTTTCCCCTGCGAGATTTCGCATCAACAACACGGATTTCAATGGCTGGTTATCATCTACACGAAGAGCCGTTTCTGCCAACAGTGAGGAAGTTAAAAATAATACAAACACCGTAACCAAAAAACTGATAGCGTTCTTTTTCATAAAACCCTCCCACTAAATTGCGGTAATAACCGTGGGATAGATGTGTCGTTTGTTAGTTTCCACGGCATGTATTATTGTTCTTCTGCCTGCGGCAATTTCTACCTCAAGCTCTGTAACAACACCAGTAGGATCTGACAGTGTAATTTTATGTTTTCCCATTTTCATGGGCACGCGCATTACCTGTGCCACGGAGGGAAGGGTTAGCCAACTTCGCAGATCCGCCTGTTCGGTGGCGATGCTATAAATTGCCGCCGCCAAGGCACCCGCCTGTCCGAGTCTTTTTTGCGCCTCGTTTTGCATGGCCACCTTGGTAATGGCTCGTAAAATTTGCCTCGTCATTATTATGGGCGCTTGCTCCCTCAAATCTTTTGCCGCCAGCGCATAAAAATCACAAATCATTTCTGGTGATCCGAGGGACTTTCCGTTTGCTTTTATTGTATATTGTGGTGGCGCAATTTTTTTCGCCGTGTAAACGGGTATGGAGATTGCCACCACTTTGTTTCCCGCCGATACCGTTAGATGCAACTCTTGCTTATGCGGGATGAATCCGCTCTCCAATAGCAGAATCATCTCACCTTCGTCTTGTTGGAGAAGTGGACGGGGCTTTTTCTTAAACCGCCTTGTTAGCTCGTTCGTATCTTCATCCATTCGTAGCGAAGAAGCTAAGCGGAGAACATCTTCCTGCAAATATTTATTATCGGGGAATATTTCCAATGCCTTTTTGTAATCAATATAAGCGTCGTTATCCATGTCTAACGCCTCATAAACTATGCCTGAAAGATAAAAGGTATAGGCGTTTTGAAACGAATTTTTAACTCTGCCAGCAATTTCATTGAGTTGCGCATATTCCCGCGGGATTTGGCTTTCTCCGTAGCGCACCCCCTTGCTTTCGCCATCCTTCCGCGCTTTTTCCACCTCGTTTTCAAAGCGTTTGAGTGCGGCGTTTTGCTCGGCACAGGCACGACGGATTTCTACACTTGCCCCTTCTAACGAGTGAGCTGCGAGGAAATTAGGCGCTTGGTAGTGATGTGTCATTACCCTTTCGTAGCCCGCGGCGCTGTAGGGTATAGCTCCATCGATAGTCATGATTGCCGCCATGTTTGCCCCTAGAGCGGAAGCGCTAATCAGTGCCATTTGGTCATTTTTCGCGGTTATTTCCATAGCGGTAAAAAATGCCCGCTTACT
>JAIPED010000034.1 GCA_021737325.1 Deltaproteobacteria bacterium | reverse complement strand
CCCCTGCTCCTTACACCCAACCACTACAACCCTACGCCAAACTTAACTAAGACCACCGCACAACCTATTCCTCCAAGCAGTAACGAAAGAAGGAGCTTGTCTGCTGGTTAAAATAATCAAAATATTTCAAGCACATCTGGATGCGTCATTCTATTGCATTTTGTTTTTTGCGGTTGCCCGATGGAGCCTGCACTCGTGGAAACGGGTGCGGTAATGGCCACAACAAGCCCAACCTTTCAGTCGTGCAAAGGTCTTCATGAACGAGTAGTATCGTCGGACAATTGCGTGAGTTTTGAGGGAAAAATGCTGCAAATACCGCCGGATCAATATCGTTGCCACTTTGTCAGAGTGAACGCCATGGTGCATTACTACATTGATGGCACAATGGCTATATTTTACGGACCGAGCACAAGCTAGCCCACTACGATAGTGATGGAAAATTAGCAGAAAAAACAACGGTAAAAACCAAGAAAACATTAGAAAAAAATAGGATTAAACGCCACACAAATGTGGACAGTTCATTTACTAATAAACAGGACATTTCTATTTACTCGTAACACAAATTGCAAATATCCCTTGACAAGGGAAGAATGAATATACGAGCCGTGAACGGTAATTCAAAAAATGAACGGTAATTCATAGACAGTGAAAGAGTGGAAAAATAGGGAAGTCTCAGCTCGACGGGCGGAAATTCTTGCCCATGCGGAAAAGATCTTTGCCGCTAAAGGCTTTCACAAGGCTACAATGGCCGAAATTGCCAGCTCGGCGGGGTTTGCAACTGGCTCTTTGTACCAGCTTTTTGACAACAAGGAAGACCTCTTCGCGACGGTGATTCTTGAGCTTACCGACGCGGCTTTGGAACGACTAACCAATGCCGTTGGGAAGCAAACAACAGCCAGCGCACAGATTACCGCTTTTATCACCGAGCTATTCTCCGTAACGCAAAAGAATACCAACCTGTTAACAATTTTAATGCGTGGCGATGTTGTTGTTGCCTCAAGGGTTTCGCACCGTATCCGTCTAGATCTTATTGAAAAAACCGAACGGCAAATTGCCATTGCAGAGGACATTCTCCAGCGAGGAGTGTCTGACGGAGAGTTTATGAGCGGTATTAATTGTCGTATAACCGCAATGTCTCTCCTTGGTGGAGTTAGGTTCTTCGCTTTTTATCGAATAATAACGAACGAGGAATTTGTCTTAACCCAAGAAATTATCGAAGATTTTCTACAAACATTCATGAGGGGGATACGATGAAAAGGTGCCACTTAGCAGTTATTATCGCTTTCGCGATAACTCTGATGACCGCAGGGATTGTCGGCGCAACAACAAGCGAATACACGCTTAATGATCTATACAGCTTGGCGCTGAAACAGGCAGAATCAATTAAAATAGTTGAAGAAAATGCCGAAATTGCCGCCGCCTCCAAGGGAAAGGCAATAGCGGGACTATTGCCAAGCGTTAGTCTCTTTTATAGCGAAAATCGCTTTGATGAAGCTAAATATGCGGTAACAGGAGCGGTTGTTCAACCGGAAAGTTCCCGAGCGCAGGGATTAAGGGTTGATTACCGTTTTTCTCTGGGTGGCAGGGAAATCATTGCTTACCGCATGGCATCGGCACAGGAACAAAAAGTACGGTTGGATATTCGTGATGCTAAGGAAGCGTATTTGCTCGCCGTGGGGGCGGGGTTTTATAATCTGTTGAAGGCGAAGAAAGCTGAAGATATTGCCAACACTAACCTCCACCGTTTGGGCGCTTATATGCAAGCAGCGCAGAGTCGGCTAAAAGTTGGGGAGGTTACCCGAACGGTGCTACTCCGGGCGCAAAGCGAGTACAGCGGTGCCGAGGCTGATCAGGTAAAGGCAAAAAATGCTGTGGATAATGTAAGGCATTCCCTTGCCAGGATGGTAAATATTCAGTCTGACTTTGATATTATAGAACAGGAAATCGCTGCTCCTGTGGAAATAAATGATATTAGCTATTATCGCGATTTAGCCCTCAACAACAGAGATGATCTCAAAGCGCTGTTGATGGCGGCGCGAATCGCAGATAGTGCCGTTACCCACACAAGGGTAGCGCATTTGCCCTATATTTCCTTAAGCGGCATCGTACAAAAAAACGAGCAAAACCCGCAGACAGCATCATTTCTTGATGAAACTAAATATACAACCGTCAGCATAAACATCCCCCTCTTTGAGGGAGGTCTGCGCTATCAGGAAACGGCGGAAGCAATCGCTAAAAGAAAGCAGGCGCAACTCGCCCATGAGAAGCTTCGTGAAGAAATAACAACGGAGGTTAGCTCGGTCTATAACGATTTGCTCTCCATTAAAAGTGCCCTCAAGTATCAGAGCGCTCAAAAAGATTTTGCCGAGAGTAACTATGAAGCCGTAACAAAACAGTTCCAATATGGCCTGGCCAGCTCACTGGATGTAATTGATGCTAACACGCTGTTACTTGGCGCACAAAGAAGTCTATTGGAAACAGAGTATAGCTTCCTCTCCACAATCTTGAAGATGAAGCGAACAACGGGAACACTGCTAAAGGGAATAAATGCAAGTGAAGAAGGCACCATTTCCAACTAAAGCAAAAAATGAGGAGAAAAATGAATAGTAAGATGAGTTCAAGGGGGAAAATACTGGCCGTTATTCTTTGCGCTTTGGTTTTCCTTCCTCTTGCCTCCTGCAAGAAGGAAGAAAAACAGCAAAGAGAAAAGGTGGTGAATGTCATCGCTAATACGGTGAAAGCCGAATTGCGTCAGTCAGCAATTAGTGCCATTGGTACGCTGGAAGCTGTTGAAGAAGTTACCATCTCCGCCGAAACTGAGGGCAGGGTAAAGAGCTTCCCCTTTGCTGAAGGGGAAAAAATCGGCACGGGCGAGAAAATAGCGATTATTGATGAAGAAAACTATCAACTTGCGGCAAAGCAAGCTGAAGCTGTCTATAATCAGGCGTTGGCAAACAGGGATAATATCGCCAGTGAATTTAAGCGCCGAGAAATACTATTCAAGGAACAACTATCGACCAAGCAGGACTTCGACAACATTCGCACGAAGTATGAGCTCAGCATGCAAGAAGAAAAACGCGCTAAAAGCGCGCTTGATATTGCGCAACGGCAACTATCCAAATGCCTGGTTCTTTCGCCACTAGATGGCTTCATCAAAACGAAAATTGTCAGTCCAGGGGACTTCGTCCGTAGCGGTACCCCCTTGAGTATCGTGATTGATATTAGCCGCTTAAAGATGGTTTTCAGCGTTCATGAAATTGATGCTTCCCGCATTAAAATGGGGCAAAGGGTTGTTTTTTCCGTAGAAGCTCTACCCGGAAGCAACTTCGTAGGAGAAGTTTCATCAATAGGGGCGCATATTGATGAAAGAACGCGCACCCTGCGCGCTGAAGCTCTCGTTGATAACGAAGCGCACTTGCTACGACCTGGGTACTTCGCTAAAGCCACCATCTATGCTGGAGACCCCAAAAGAGTGTTATTGATCCCGGTAAACGCCGTTGTTTACGAAGGTGATATTTCCCGCGTTTTTGCTATTAGCAATGAAACAACCGCGAGGGCAAAAGTAGTAAAGCTGGGGGAGAAATATGGCGATATGGTGGAAGTCCTTTCTGGACTCAAAAATGGCGAGCAAGTTGTTACCACCGGACATAATAACCTTGTGGAAGGGGTAAAAGTAAATGTGGCTCGCTAACACCTCCATAAAAAGGCCCGTCATGGCCACAATGTTCATCGCGTCCATGGTGGTATTGGGGATAGCGAGCTATCCCCTCATCGGTGTTGATCTTTTTCCCCGCGTCGATTTCCCCATAGTCTCCATAACAACCACTCTTGATGGCGCCTCTCCAGAGGTTGTTGATATTGATGTAACCGATAAGATTGAAGAAGCGGTGAATACCGTCAATGGAGTTAAGAGCATTACCTCTACTAGCTCGGAAGGAAGATCACAGGTAGTTGTGGAGTTCCATCTGGAGCGGGATATTGACCTCGCCCTTCAGGATGTTCGTGAAAAGGTGGCGATGCGCAGAAGCTCATTACCCACCGATGTTCGTGAACCAGTAATAGCGAAGGTTGACCCCGATGCCAGCCCCATTCTTTGGATAAATGTCGCGGGAGAAAAGTCTATCGGTGAGCTTTCCCTCTATGCCGATGAGATTCTGAAGGAACAGTTACAGCGGGTGGAGGGAGTCGGCGCCGTGATGACCTCAGGGGGCAGGCTCCGTCAGGCACGAATCTGGCTGGACCCCGCGAAAATGCGGGCACACATGGTTACCTATCAGGATGTCTCCAGCGTTTTAGCGCGGGAAAATGTGGAATTACCCGCTGGGCGCATTGAGGCGCCAACCAAGGAATACACAATTAAGGTAAAAGGTGAACTTCCTCGTATTGCCGATTTTGAGAATCTGGTGGTCGCATACAACAAAGGAGCGCGAGTGCGGCTAGCGGATATTGGCACCGTTGAAGATGGCCTGGAAGAAAAACGCTCATTGGCCCGCTTTAACGGGCAACCCGCCGTTGGCCTGGGTATTCAAAAACAATCGGGGGCGAATACCGTCGAGGTTGCCAACCGTGTTAAAAAAGAAATCGAAAAAATTAAAAAAAATGCACCTTTGGGAACAAGCATCAACATCGTTTTTGATCAATCCATTTACATCGTCCGTTCCATTTCGGAAGTGCAATGGCACCTTGTTTTGGGAGGGATCTTTGCGGTTCTTACCGTGCTGTTATTTCTGAAAAGCGTGCGCATAACCTTTATCAGCGCCCTGGCTTTGCCCATTTCCGTCATCGCCACATTTACAATAATCCACTTTTTTAATTTTACCTTTAACAATTTGACAATGCTGGCACTAACGCTTTCCGTAGGGATACTCATTGATGATGCGATCATCGTCGTGGAAAATATCCACCGACACATTGAGGAGGGCATGGAACCGCGGGAGGCAGCTTCCTTTGGCACCACAGAAATTGGCACGGCAGTCATGGCGACAACGCTAGCAATCGCAGTTATCTTTTTGCCCGTCGCTTTCATGAAGGGCATCATTGGTAGATTCTTTTTGCAATTCGCCCTTACGGTTGTTTTTGCCGTATTTGTCTCGATGATCGTTTCCTTTACACTTACACCCATGCTGGCTTCTATCATCCTCAAAAAGCATCAAAAGAAATCTCGCTGGAAATTTTTTGATGTCGCAGGCGAGGCAATAGAAAAAAACTATAGCCGTATAGAAAATTTTTATAAACGCTTGCTTGCCCTATCTCTTGATAATAGAAAAACCGTTTTGCTTATCGCGGCGGGGCTCTTTATCATGAGCTTGTACATTACCAAATTTATGGGGAAAGAATTTTCACCAGCAGAAGACTGGGGACAGTTTGTAGTGAGAATGGAGGTTTCCCGCGATAACTCCTTTGGTAGGGCACAAGAGCTTCTTGCACAGGGAGAAGAACGGGTTACAAACATCCCCGAGGTGGTTTCGGTTTTTTACACCCAGGGTGGTTCTGAAGGAAGGGTTACCAACGCGAGAATGTTTGTCCGCCTAAAACCCAAGAAAGAGCGCAAGAAATCCCAAGAAGAAATAAAGGCACAAATTAGGAAAGAATTGAACTCCATCCCCGGCATAAAGGGAAGTGCCGAGGATATCTCCTTAATCGGTGGCGCATTGGGAAGAAATGTTCCTATCCAAGTTGCCATTTCCGGTGGAGATCTGAATTCACTATACGGATACACCAAGGTTATTACGGAACAATTCTCCAAGATACCTGGGGTGGTCGATGTTAATACGAACATTGATTTGGGAAACCCAGAATTGCGCGTACATATTGATCGTGAGAGGGCAACTGATATGGGGATAAGCGTTTTAAATATTGCTCAGGTGATTAATTTCCTTATCGGCGGCGAGACTACCGTTACAAGATTTAAGGATGAAGAAAGGGGCAGGCGCTATGATGTTCGTGCTCGTCTTATTCCCTCGGCAAGAGAAACTCCTCAAGCGATAGGTGCCTTACAAGTACGAACAAGCGACGGGAAAATAGTTGATCTGGCTAATGTGGTATCAATCCAAGAGGGAGGTGCACCCTCAACAATAACGAGAGTCGATCGGCAACGGGCGATAATGCTTTTTTCCAGTTTGGAAAATAAACCCGTGGGAGAAGCCGTTAACGATCTCAACTCCATCGCTGCCAATACGCTCCCGGATAACTACCAAATGCAATTTAAGGGGCAGGCTTCTACCATGGCAGAATCCTTCCAATACTTGTTATTGGCTCTACTTTTAGGAATCATATTGGCTTACATGGTATTAGCAGCGCAGTTCGAAAGTTTTTTGCATCCGTTCACGGTTTTGCTCGCAATGCCGCTTTCTTTCATTGGAGCGTTTGGTGCCTTGATTTTGTTCGGTAAAACGCTGAGTATTTTCAGCTTTATCGGCTTAATTTTGCTTATGGGGTTGGTCAAAAAGAACTCCATTCTGCTTGTTGATTTTACTAATACCCTCAGGGCAAGAGGTGCGGATTGTCGCACTGCTTTGTTAAATGCCTGCCCGGTGCGGTTACGGCCAATACTGATGACAACATTCGCGATGATTTTCGGGATGATACCCGTAGCCTTTGGTGTGGGTGAGGGCGCAGAAACGCGTTCTCCTATGGGAATCGCCATCATTGGCGGTTTGATTTCCTCTCTATTTTTGACCCTACTCGTTGTGCCAGTAGCCTATGATCTCTTTGACGAGTGGAAAGAAAAACTGGTCGGAAAGCGAAAAAATATAGCGGAAAGAGATTAGCTCTTCCAGCAGTTAATACTGCATGACATGAACATTTTTTGGAAAAAAGTTTAATGTTGCTTGGCTTCTCTCTACTAAAAATAACCGCCAGGAGGTGGAAAGTATGAAAATGCTGCTACTTGTTTACTCCAGCACCGCCGACGAATTTATCATTGAAAGGATAAAACGCGCTGGCATCGTCCATTATACCAAATTTAACGATACCCAAGGAGAGGGATTAGAAAACGATCCTCGCCTTGCCAACCGCATCTGGCCTGGGAAAAATAGTGTGCTCTTTAGCGTGGTGGATGAACAGTTCATCCCAAAAACCATGGAGACGATCAGGGAAATGAAAAATGAAAACCCACGAGCAGGTATAAGATGCTTTACCATCCCCGTGGAGGATGTTTTGTAGTGATACAAACGCCCAGCATCATTCCGCTTAACGAACGAGACCGAAAACAAATTGCGCTTCTGGGCGCGGAGTTTGGTGTACTGGAAAAACAGTGGCAGTGGTTACAAGAGGGAAAACACTTTCTCAAGCTGCAGCGTCCTTGTGCTCCCGGCGATGGCATCATCACCCTAGATGATGAGGAAATGAACTATTTCAGCTCGCTATACGAAAATGAAATACTAAACAACGATACGACCGTAACAAAATTTGTGCCCGCTTCAGGGGCGGCCAGCAGGATGTTCACTAATTGGGTAGAAATACTTGAAGAAGGGGTAGGAAAAAACAGCGCGGAAGTGAGCGCTTTTTGGCAAAATTTAGCCGATTATCCCTTCTATCCCCTACTTGGCGAGCTGTTAGGCAAACAAGGTTTGCGGGCAAAAGAGCGGAATTGCGACATTCTTCCTCTGCTAAAGGCAATACTCTCACCCGAGGGGTTGGGCTTCATTGGAATTCCCAAGGCGTTGCTACCCTTTCATCGCTATGGTGGAACAATAGCAACTCCGATGGAGGAACACCTCGTTGAAACTGCTCATTATTGTAAAGACAAAAACGGTAATTGCCACCTCCACCTCACCGTTTCCTCAGAACATAAAAATCGGGTGGAGTCCTTTCTGAAAGAGATTAAAAAAGATTATGAAAGAATCCTGAATGCACGGTTCATCGTGGATTTTTCGTTACAATCAGCGTCAACAGACACCCTCTCGCTGGACGAAAATGGCACCGTGGCACGAACTACGAATGGCGAGCTACTCTTTAGGCCGGGAGGACATGGTGCACTATTGGCTAACATCCAGCAATTATCCGCCGATGTTATCTTTATCAAGAATATTGACAATGTTGTGCACTCTTCCCTACTTTCCACAACCATAAACTATAAGAGGGCGCTTGCTGGCTGTCTCCTTTCCCTTCTCGCAAAAAGAAACCATCACCTGCGGGTTCTCCGTGGCACTGCCAGTTTGAGCATCATTGACGATGCCTTCGCCTTTTGCACCCACCGTCTGAACCTTTTTTTTAATGAATCTTTTGTCGCATTATCTTCACGAGAGAAAATATCATATCTTATCAATGTGTTGGATAGGCCTTTGCGAGTGTGTGGTGTGGTGCGCAACCTAGGGGAACCAGGAGGTGCGCCATTTTGGGTACTAGATAACGAGGATGTTCCCCATACACAAATTGTAGAGGGCTTTCAGGTTGATCAGAGTAATGATGGACAAAAGGACATCTGGAACAGCAGTGCCTATTTTAACCCTGTGGACATTGTCTGCTCAATAAAAACCGAAACGGGGCAGAATTATGATCTCTCCCGATTTGTGGATACAAACGCAGTTTGCGTCTCGCGGAAGCGCGAAGGAAAGAGGGTGCTTACCACTTTAGAACTGCCAGGGCTCTGGAACGGCTCCATGGCTTTTTGGAATAGTGTTTTTGTTGAGGTCCCGTTACTGACCTTTAACCCCGTTAAAACGGTGCATGACCTACTACGCCCTGGCCATCAGGAACCCATACTTCCGCAAAGGGGCTAAAACAAGTGAGCATTTGCACTCCGCTTGTTCCGCGGCTCCGCTCGTTGTACAACAGACTCTTGAAAACTCCTGAAGAAAGATTGGCTTGCTTGACTAGCTCTTGACATAGCAAAAGAGAGCCAATAGCCGCGGACGCGGTGCTAGTAAAAGTGGCCTCCATAAAAACTAACCCACAAATTTACAAAAACATAAAACTCGGCTACGGCGCATAGGGGGGACGACGCCATGGAATTCACTAAACTAAAACAAACGGTGGAAAATTTTGCCCTTTTCTTTTCCGTCGTCTTTCCTTTTTTCATACTCATTTCTACCGCTGCGATGTATATTTTACTGGGGTTTACCCTGCTTTTCTGGCTTGTTAGCGCAAATTTCTCCCAAAAATGGGAGGCAATTAAAAGCAATCCCGTAGCGATGGCAGCCTTGTTCTTTTTTGCCATCTCGCTTCTCGGACTTACCTATGGAGAGATTGACGCTTCATCCCTCTCCGATACCTTTCGGATCCTACTCATCCCCATTTTTATTTCTTTACTCCGAACGGAAAGAGCAAGGGTATATGGCTTGCGTTCATTCCTCGCGTCCTTGGTTATTACTTTGCTCCTTTCATATCTCTACTGGTTTGATCTCCTCCCAGAATGGGAGGTATGGAGTGCCTCACCCGCCGAAGCAACTCCCTTTACCCGCTATATAACGCACAGCATCTTTATGGCTTTAGGGGCGTTCATCTTTGCCACAATGGCCATTGCGGCAGAAACTCGGCGAACGATAATGTTGCGCATCATCTTTTCGCTCATTGCGGGGTTGATGGCGTTCAATATTCTGTTTATGGTGCAAGGAAAAACGGGACAATTGGCTTTTTTGCTACTTTTTCTCTTCTTTTTGGGAAGTTTGTTGCGCACAAAGTTCATTCCTCTTTGGCTAAGAATTTCCTTGGTTACCGTTACTACGATAATGCTCCTTGGCATTATCGTCTCTCCTCAGAGTGCCATCCACAAAAGGTCAATAGCGGGCTTTAATGAGGTTACAGCATTTAAGGAAAATGGTGCCGTAGGTGGAAGCGTTACCCCACGGATGGTATTTACAATCAATAGCATAGAGATCATCAAGAAAAATCCTTTCTTGGGAGTGGGCACGGGAGGATTTTCGCAAGCTTATTCCGAACAGGTACAGGGAACAGACTTTGCATTAACGAGCAATCCACATAACGAATATATTTTTATTGCAACGCAACTCGGAGTTGTCGGGCTCTTTGTCTTCCTCCTCCTACTCGGAACCCAATGGCGAAAATCCTTCTCCTTGGACAACCCCGAGATGGGGACCATAGCACGGGGACTTATCTTAACTTTTGTTCTTGCCAGCATGTTAAGCTCCACCCTAATGGATAGTGCGGAAGGCACGCTCTTTTATTGGATGAGCGGTCTTTTATTCGCGGGTTTATCCAAGAATACGACTCTACATTTATCGTCTGTGAATAAAATCCTGCCCAATAGACTCAGATTATGGAGATAGGAGATAGATATACACAAAAAACAGGCCAAGGACACTCACCCAGCTTTCCCCAAAACCGGAAAAATCATCCGTACCTTGCTCTCTATCCAATGTGATTATCAAACGGTATTAAAAATGAAATGCTTGCTACTCCGATAAGAAAGGGGGGGGGCGGTGGATGGAAGAAAGGAGGGTCAAACCATCCACCGACTTTTAGCTTGCTTGTCACTTGTTTCACAACAGGGACAACTTTCACTGGTAGATTTACATGCAACAACAGTGCCAAAAATAACTACCACTCATTATTATTTTACATCCACCGTGCTATCGCAAGTATCGCTATGTCGCCAGCGGCACTCAGAAAGATAGCGCCGCACGGCAATAAAAAATAATTACATTAAATTATGCATTTATCGCTTTCCTATAGCCAGACTGCTCCTTTTCTTCTGGAGGCTACTTTTTCTCCAATACGGCAAAAGAGAAAATAAAAAATATCTTCGGTGTATGAAAAAGGAGATTATAGAGATACAAGCACAATAAATGTGTGCTTTTCGCACGATATCGTGCGAACACCTGCCGTGCGCACATCAGTTTTACTTATTGTTTTTTATTTTCTTTTGTTCGCGGATTATTTGGTATCGTGATATTCCCAGAAGCTCTGCTGCTTTCGTTTTATTCCCGCCCGTTTTTGCCAGAGCATCCTCAATTAGTTTCAACTCCATTCCCCTTGGCATTTTTAGAATCTCTTTATAGCTGGTGGATAAATCTTCGCTTCGAACATCCATAATCTCAGAGATATTGTCCTTCGGTAGGGCCCTTACAACTTCCACAGGCAGATCGGATAACCCGATACTATCGCCCGCTTTTTTAAGAATTATCGCCCGTTCAACTACATTCCTTAATTCACGAATGTTACCAGGCCAATTATAGCTAAGTAGCGCAGCTCTCGCACCACTCTTAAATCCCTTGATATTGCGGTAAAACTTTTTATTAAACTCCGATAAAAAATGCTCTGCCAATAACATTATATCATCGTTGCGCTCTCGCAAAGGTGGAAGACGAAGCGGAACGACATTAATTCGGTAAAACAAATCTTCGCGAAAAAGCCCTTCTTCAACCATCTTTCCGAGGTCTCTGTTGGTTGCAAAGATAAAACGAACATCAATGGGGATTTTTTCCAGCCCGCCTATACGCCTAATAAAAGCATCTTCCAGCACTCTGAGAAACTTCGCCTGCAGTGGCATATCCATCTCACCGATTTCATCAAGCAGCAATGTGCCGCCACTGGCATATTCCATTAAACCCATCTTGCGTTTGCGAGCATCGGTAAAAGCACCAGCTTCATGCCCAAAAAGTTCACTTTCCAACAATGAGGATGGTATTGCGCTACAATTAACCTCCACAAATCCGTTTTTGGCTCGGGGGCTTTGGCGATGAATTGCTCGAGCAACCAGTTCTTTGCCGGTACCACTTTCTCCAGTGATTAAAACGCTGGTATCGTGAATGGCAATGCTCTCAATGAGACTAAATATCGCCCTTATCTCTTCCGAATTGCCAATGATGTTATGAAAACCTAGAAGCATATCCGCTCGCTGTTTGAGCGTGGCAACTTCGTTCTTCAGCGTTGAGGCCTTCCTTTCCACAATCTTGTGCATCCTCGCATTGTCGTAGGCGGTTGTCGCGTTCTGCACAAGTATCTCCAACAGGTTTAAGTCGTTTACCGTAAAAAAACCCTTCTTTTTGCTGGCATACAAAAAACCGCTGTACCTACCGGGATAATTAAGAGGAACAACCAATCCTGCATTATCATCAGGAAGAAGTGATATCTTATCCCCCCTTCCTATAAGGAGAGGAGTTTCCAGATCCTTTGCCATTTCAGCTAGTTTCGTCCATTTTTTCTGTTCAATGGGTAGATTACTGTCGCTATAGTCATCAACATCAACGCGATTTTTTTTGACATCCCAGAGATAAACCAAGGCTATGTCAGCACCAGAAATATTTACCGCCGCATCCATCGTTATCTTCCTAATTGAGTCTTTTTGGCGAATGTCCACATTCATATCCGAAACTGCTTTTTGCAAAATCATCAATTTTTCTATTTTCCCGTTGTTTGCCTCGTGCAGTCGTGCATTTTTAATTACCACGCTTATCTGGGTCGCAAAGGTAAGGAAAAGATCGATATCTTCTTGTAAAAACTGTGCCTTTTCTTTTTTCCAGGCGGTGATAACCCCTATTATCTCCTCCTCAATCTTTAAAGGCGCACTGATAACAGCACCACAATTTTCGATTTGTACCAGTTTGCGATCAATTTCCGTTATTTGTTCGAGTACCTGCAAGACATCCTGAATAGCGATGATTTGTCCGCTTTTTACCGCACGAACGGGGATGCATTCATGTTTGTCCACATCCAAAGGAAAACTAAATGCAACCTCCGCCTCTGCTGGCGAATAATTTTTGACAACTTTAGCCTCTAAGAATTGGCCACTTTCATCCAGAAGACGAATAATTCCTCTATCAAAACCAATAGAAGAGACCACCTCATCAAGAATTGCTCGTAGCAGGGTGTTTGTTTCAGCTCGTAGCACTAAAAGGCTGTTTATCTTAAAGAGACTTCGTAGCAGTTTATCCTTATCCAACAACAAATAACCTTCAGAAAACTGAGGTGATGTTCCCATTGTTTAAGACCTGTCGTACATTAGAAACTGCATGGAAAAGACCGCCCGTCCCTGGGTGAGCGAACGAATGTCCGTCGAATAACCAAAAAGCGCTTTTAGTGGCACCTTTGCTTCTATTTTAGTCGTTAAATTGTGCGAATCTAGTGCCTGAACTTCCCCTCTACGGGAATTAACATCACTAATAACATCACCCGTAAACTCTGCCGGACAGGTTACGATAACCTTCATCATCGGCTCCAACATAACCGGTTCAGCCTTTTGGCAAGATTCTCTCAAGGCGGTTAATGCTGCAATTTTATAG
Source organism: Deltaproteobacteria bacterium (assembly GCA_021737325.1). GTDB lineage: Bacteria > Desulfobacterota > Syntrophia > Syntrophales > JAIPED01 > JAIPED01. Next base: position 721 of record JAIPED010000034.1, on the reverse strand, counting down.
CCGATTACTGAACTTTCCCCTTCCCTAAAGTTACCACCGACAATTCTAACTCCAATATCGACGACAGGATAACCAGCGATAACCCCAGAAGCAATGCCCTCGTTTATCCCATCCATGATGGCGGGAAGGAAAGGCAGAAGTGGGCTTCCCTCAGGCAAAGCGCTTTCCACGAGATTCCCCTGCGAGCGTCCACGAGGCGCTACTACTAAAAGAACATCGCCAAAGTGCTTTCTATCACCAATTTCGCGCTCAAAAACCCCCTGTACGGTGGCTTCATTCTGCACCGTTTCACGGAACATCACCCGTGGCTTGCCCACATTTACCCTAGCGCCAAATTCTCGTTGTAAACGATCAACAACTATCTCGAGGTGCAATTCCCCCATGCCGGAAATAATATTTTGTGCCGTTTCTTCGTCACTTGCAACGCGCAGAGTGGGATCCTCCTCCAAAAGCTTCTTCAGGGCAAAATCCAGCTTTTCTTGGTCGGCAGGGCTCTTTGCCTCAATTGCCTGAGAAATTACCGGCTCGTAACAATCTATTGCCTCCAAGAGTATCGGATGCGCTTCGGAACTAATAGTATCACCCGTTATCGTTTCTTTTAAACCAATAACACCAACAATATCACCAGCATAGGCTATCTCTATGCGCTCTTTTTTATTGGCATGCATCTTGAGCAAGCGAGCAACCTTTTCTTTCTTTTTGCGTCCAACATTAAAAATGT
>JAIPED010000001.1 GCA_021737325.1 Deltaproteobacteria bacterium | reverse complement strand
CTAACAGCACTCCTGGTTCTTTTTCACAGGTGTAGCCCGTAGTAACCTGTTTTTGATGGTATTCCTTTATCCGCCGATAGGCTTTCTTCAAGGCGAGAATATCCGCACGCGAAGCCTTGTTGGCGGCAAGGTCAATTTCATTTTTAGCAACCAAAAGATCTTCTTCACCCGTTGCTAAATCTCCAAAGCGCTTGGCGAGTTTACGCAATCCAGCATCTCCTTGCGTTTTTACCAGATGGAGAATTTCCCCAACGCTCTGCAAAACATCATCGTTAAAAACTCCCCCGCGTTTCTTGATGGTGCTCCATTTTTGGGCGAAGTCTTGCTCGGTTGTTTTTAATATCCGTATTTCCAAATCCCGTTTTCCTCCCGTTATCCTTTGACCCGCCTAATATCGGCTCCTAGCAGGGCGAATTTCTTTTCCATCGCTTCGTAGCCGCGGTCAAGATGATAGATGCGGGAAATTTCGGTTTTCCCCGTTGCTCGTAAACCCGCCAATACCAAAGATGCCGATGCGCGCAGATCGGTCGCCATGACGGGGGCGCCCTGCAAGGATTTAACACCGACAATTTTTGCCGTGTGGCCATCTATCTTAATATTGGCTCCCATCCGGCATAGCTCGCCAACATGCATAAAGCGATTTTCAAATACCGTTTCCGCTATCAGTGTCGTGCCTTTGGCAAGGGACATAAAGGCCATCATCTGCGCTTGTAAATCGGTGGCAAATCCAGGATAGGGGCTAGTAACAATATCAAGAGCTTCTGGTCTCGTAACACCTTGAACTCGTATGGCGTTATCCATCTTTTCCAACACGCAACCTGCCTGCTGAAGCAATTCACTTAACGACAAGAGATGCTCTGGGTTGCAATTCTTAACGACTACATCACCGTTGGTTATCGCCGCAGCGATCATCAAGGTGCCGGCCTCAATGCGATCCGACATAATTGTTGCTGTGGTGCCCTCTAGGCGCCCCACTCCCTCAACAACGATGGTGCTTGTCCCCGCACCCTGTATCTTGGCCCCCATTGCAATTAGCGTTTCTGCAAGTGAAACCACCTCAGGCTCGCGAGCGGCATTTTGCAATTCCGTGGTGCCCTGTGCCAGTGTTGCCGCCATCATGATGTTCTCTGTGCCCGTTACCGTTACGGTATCAAAGTAAATCTTGGCCCCTTGTAGCCTTTTAGCGCTGGCGACGATATAGCCGTCTTCAATATCCACCTGTGCCCCCATCTTCCGCAGGGCGTTAATGTGCAGGTTAACGGGTCGTGCTCCAATTGCGCATCCGCCTGGCAGGGAGACCTTCGCCCTGCCAACCCTCGCCACCAAGGGGCCTAACACTAAGATAGAAGCGCGCATCCTGCGCACCAAGTCATAGGGAGCGACAGGGGAGGAAAGTTCAGCTATCTGTATGGCAATGCCTTCCTTATCGGCAACGATAGTGCTCCCCATTTCTGTAAGTAACCCTAGTGTTGTCTGGGTATCCACCAACTGCGGAACATTGAGGTAGCGACATTCACGATCGGTGAGCAAAGCGGAGATCAACACGGGCAGAGCGGCGTTTTTCGCGCCGCTAACGACGACTTCTCCTTTTAACGGCCTTCCTCCCCTAATGACGATTTTATCCATTTTTATCCTTCCCGTGCTGTATTATAAAGGTGCTCTGCCTAACGCCACTCGCGGCAAACCAGCAAGGTCGCCAATTATTTCCGTTAGCTGATAACCATTTGTGATAAACATTTTCCCAATTTCCTCGTTTTGCCGCGAGCCGATCTCCAAAACGAGCCAGCCTTCGGGCAGTAAAAAATTCTGCGCCTCGGCAACAACGCGGCGGATCACTTCCAAGCCATCTTTTCCTCCACGAAGCGCCAGTGAGGGTTCGTAATACCTAACAGATATGGGTAAGTCTTCGTACTCGTTATCGGTAATGTAGGGGAGGTTGGCAACAATAATATGAAACCGCGAAGCAATGTTGGCGAATAAATCACTTAAAACAAAAGTGATGTCCTGTTTTAAGCGCCGAGCGTTTTCCTGGGCGAGTGTGAGAGCGTCAACAGAGATGTCCGTTGCTGTAACACGATACCCCTCGCTTGCAAGTGCACATGCCACGGCTCCTGAGCCTGTGCCTAGTTCTAAAATGGTTATGCCGCCTCTTGCGGCAACGAGGCGATGCGAGGTGGCACCATTAACGCCGCCGCTTGCCGTCGTTCTTTCGGCGGTAGTTTTGGTGTCAGCACCCACTATGTTTGTGGCAATTTTGCTAACAGTTTCCACGAGGATCTCCGTATCGGGACGGGGGATTAAAACACTGCGACTAACCTTTAAGGGAATCCCCCAAAACTCTTTTTGCGCGGTAATATAGGCAACAGGCTCTCCTTCTATCCTGCGGGAGATCAGCGCAATGAAGGCCTGTTGATCGGCAGGGGATAACAATTTTTCATGGCCCGCTATTATTTGTGTGCGTGAACATTTCCAAAGAAACGCCAGTAAAACCTCCGCGTCTAACCTTGCCGTTAGAATCCCCGCCGCGGAAAGTTTCGCGGTTGCTTGCTGTATGGTTTCCCCAACGCTCGTCATTGTTCATCGCTCTTCAGTAGCAATAACTTCTCGCCATTACTTATCATTTCCGCTTATGAGGCGATGTTGTCGCTATTTTGCTTGATCAATTCCGCCTGAAAATGGGCGGTAAGCGCATCAATCACTTCTTGAATCTCACCATCCAAAAACTTGTCCAAAGAGTATAAAGTAAGGGTAATGCGATGGTCGGTCATGCGCCCCTGGGGGAAGTTGTAGGTACGAATGCGCTCGCTACGATCACCGCTTCCCACCTGACTTTTTCTTTCGCTGGCAATCTTGGCGTTTTGCTCTTGGGTTTTGATATCCAGCAGCCGTGAACGCAAAACCTTCATCGCCTTGTTCTTATTTTTCAACTGGGATTTTTCATCCTGGCAGGAAACAATCATGCCCGTGGGTAAGTGGGTAATGCGAACCGCCGAATCGGTAGTATTGACTGATTGTCCTCCATGGCCGCTGGCATGGAAGACATCAATGCGCAGTTCGTTAGGCTCAATGCTAACATCAATTTCTTCGGCTTCAGGAAGAATGGCGACGGTTACGGCAGATGTGTGTATTCGCCCCTGGGCTTCCGTTGCCGGAACCCGCTGTACGCGATGCACACCACTTTCAAATTTCAATTTGCTATAGGCGCCCGATCCTGCAATCTCCGCAATTACTTCCTTTATCCCGCCAGGCACTGATGAAGCGGTATGGCTTAGCAATTCAATCTTCCAAGAATTGCGTTCAGCATAGCGCGAGTACATGCGGAAAAGGTCGCTGGCAAAGAGCGATGCTTCTTCGCCACCCGTGCCAGCGCGAATTTCCAATAAGACATTTTTTTCATCGTTGGGATCCTTCGGTAACAACAGAACCTTTATCGTTTCCTCTAGAAGGGATAATTCCTCCCGTAGCTTTGTCATTTCTTCCCGAGCGAGTTCACGAAACCCCGCCTCTTCGGAGCGCATCAGTGTGTCGAGGTTTTCCAGCTCTTCTTTTACCGCGAACATACTACGAACGCTGGTAACAAGTGGCGTGAGGTTGGAATGCTCCTTGCCGAGCTTTTGATAAACACTTTGTTTGGCTATAATTTCGGGTGAAGCAAGTTGCTCTTCTATTTCCTCAAATCTTTTTACGATCGCTTTTAGCTTATCCAGCATTCCTGTTTTTCTCCCTTATTTTGGGCGCGGCTATAGGAACGGGGGAATTAAGTCAATGCCCACATGGGTAGAGGCAACTGCGGGGCTTTGTTGCTGCGGGTTTACATCCGTGTCTGTAGGGATATTTTGTCCTTAGAGAAGGCATTTGTCCAGGGATCACAAACAGTCTGAAAATTTTATCCAGCCGAACAATTTGCTCCCCCGTTATCACCCTTGCGGAAGCTATAAAAAGAGGAATGTCGCACCAAGGGGACGAGGAAGCAGCGGCATAAGAATTACAGAGTAGCTTTATGAAAATCCCCAGCCAACCATTCAGCAAACGGAACAATTTACCTTGGCAGAAATAAGGGCATTTTGACTTAGCTGCAGCATAACTGTTCTATGCGTCCTTGACAAAAAAATATCCCGAGAGTAGCACCTCCGCCCTGTGGTTGTTGGGAAGTGTTTGATAATCGCATTGGAAACGACAAGTTGCGAGCAACGCATAGATGGGGAGCGTTCACATGGGATCTGCTTTTAAGCGAACTAAGATTTGGGGTGTGGGTTATGTATTTTTTGTGCCCAATATTCCTGCTAAAAAAGAGGAAAACCCCGTGCGGGAGGTACAGAAAGAATGGCGGGAAAGGCAGGCAAAGCGGAAAGAGCCATACCATGTCCTTTGTATCTACGGAGAATGCAAATGTCTGGAGTTTCTCAAGGTGTCGCTTGCCGACAATAATTGTCGTTCCCTCACCCTGCTGTTTGGCGATAAAATTTGGGCGAAAGAGCAGAGAGGACAGTTAGAGGAGCTTCTCTCCCAGTATCCCGAAAGGTTAACAGTTTTTCGCCATCAACACAGCAGACCACCAGAACATGGCATTTTGATGGCAGATAATGTCATGATTGAATCTGAGCACGATGTGGAGAGCACCTATGAAATGGTGCAATGCACCGAAAAAGCAACAAAAAGATTCCAACGGGTTTTTAAGGAAGAATTTGAAAGGTTGCGGACGGACGCAGAGAGAATAGATATAAATAATGTCAGTGGTTTACCATTGTATGACCATGCCAGCGATTCTGAGGTAGCGTGTTGAACGAAACGAATATCATCGCCTATGTTACTCCCATGCTGATTCTCGGGGCGGGGGTTTTTTCCGTATCCATAGCACTGTTCCCCAGGCTAGTAGAAAGCACCAAGAATCGTTATTTCCCTGGTTACATAGGAAGTTTTATTTCGCGGTTAGCAGGTAAAGCTCATGCAGCTGTTGTATGGCTATTATTCAGCACCGAATTGGTTGCTGGCATTATCTTCGTCTGGCTGTTGCTATACCCCTTGGGTGTTAACCTGCGCTTAGTGTTTGCGGCGGCTTTTCTAATCCTTGCCTTTCTACTTTTACTAACGGCAATGTTAGTATGTGTAATCCTTTTCCATGTTTCCCTTCGTCTAAAAAATACTAAAATGAGTTGATAACGCCTCGGAGCGGGTTGGCTATTGAGGGCGAGTTTGTGAGAATTTTTGGTAAGGAAGCATAAGCATGGCGGAGTAGCTTTATAAAAATTCCCAGCCAACCATTCAGCAAATGGGACATTTTATCTTGGCTGTAACAGCATTTCATTTTTGACATGCCAAGCCCCCTTTGATACTTCTAACGAAAATCGTTCAGATAATATAACTGGTTAGCTGGAGGAAATTAGTGAAAAACAAACATCTGCTAATTATGTCATTTACGATTCTTCTAACTTTATGCAGTGGATGCGTAGCAGAGCGTCACATATCTCCTACACTTTCAGATTCTGAAAGAGTAGGTCTTGAATTAAAATTACCAATTCTAATAGCTGTTTTTGATGGGAGAGCCACTAAAGAACCTAGTGATGCTGCATCACAACTACAAGCAGATTTGAAACGGATCTATGGTTCTTCAATCGAATGGTATGATTATTTCAAAATGATAAAACCCGGCCGTGTTGCAGTCAGGATTCGGATAGTTACGCTTGGGTCTTCTTTTGGAAATCGTTTAATATCAACAACAGCTTTCTCAAATGCAATTAGCTCAGCTCAAGTTAGCGCAACAGGGTCATGGGGCTCTGTTGTTGGAAGTTTTTCTGGTCAGCAATCTGTATTAGCTGGATCAATCTCAGGAGAGGGTTGGTGGAATGGTGCAGCTTGGGTCGACATTGAGCTTCAAGACTATAGAGGTGATAAGCCAATTAAATTTACAATACCCTTAGCGGCTGAGCATAGAGAATACAATATGTGGGGTTATGCTTCTGGAGATAAGGCTGCACTCATTGCTTGGCAACAAGTAGCTGTTCAAATCACAGGGGTAATGGATAGTATTATATGTACAATGCGAGATCAGCAAAATTAAATTCTGACTTAGTATCCTTTGAGATTCTAAAAGGTGGCTGACCATGGCATGCACACGAAGGCGGACTGCCGCCCACGCCAGTGGTGCCAGCCGAGATCGGGCGTCGTAGGCCATGCAGCATTCCGAACAGCCGCACATTGAACTCGCGAAGGCCCGCGTTGCGATTGACGCAATGCGCAGTGCGAAAGCGCTGGACGAATTTGAAGAGAACTGGAAAGAGTTTCTTGGACGCCTGGAACGTGTTTGGAACAAGGCGTTCAGCCAATTCGGAAAGAGCCCGAAGTGGAATGGCTGGAAAGGCAGGTTTGAGGGCCCTAGAAAGACCGACCCATTACTCGCATACCTCGTAAACGTGCGTGGTGCGGACGAACACACAGTCAATGAAATTGTTGGGCGGGAACCAGGGGGCATTGGAATCAATGCCGCAGAGGGAAACAGCCTTTACATCGAGCGCATGGAAATAAACAACGGGCGCATCTCAATTAAGTCGCCGCAGAAGATAAGAGTGGATTTTCTTCCCGCCAGAACTACGCTCTTGCCTGTGGTGAATCGCGGTCGCACTTACCCTATTCCAACAACTCACTTGGGCAGTCCCGTCGATCCCATGAACGTCGTGTCAGTAGCAGAGGCTGGGGCGCAGTTCTACCAACAGTTCTTAGCGCAGGCGGAGGAGTTTTTTGTCAAGTGAACACCATTATTTGCAAATGCCGCCCAACCCATCATTCCACCGGCCTGCGTAAAAAGCCGCACGCCGCTGAACTCAAGTGTTATTCCCCTCGCTCTGCTCGGGCGAAGAACCATGCAGCCAAGACGGACTCCCGCTACGCGGGACCGCTTACCGCCGAGATTGGCCATAAGGAGAAAGAGTGAGTTTTTCTGAACGGTATGGTTATAAACCAATTCGGGAAATCATCCAAATTGAATCAATGGATGGGCCTTTGCGCAATGGCTTATGGAGCTTGCTCAAGTTGCATGTTTGGGATCATGTTCACTTTTCGAGGCATGTTTATGGCCATTACCTGAGTAGCAATCAAGATCATCAATTATTGTGTAAACGGCTTTGGCTTGATTATTTTAAGGAACCACTTGACCAACTGGGCAACAATTGGACAAAAGTACTAGAACAATTGAGGCGCTACTTTTTCGACTGTGAATGGTATGAAGCTTACGACTTTATTGAGTTTGTTGCTAACAATTTTAACAAATATCAATTTCCTGAAAAATTCACCAAAAGCTGTAATGCTCTTCTTGAAAAAGAGATGTCTGCTTACCGCTTCGTTGACGGAACCATTACACGCATAACTGAACAGCATGAAGTGGCAGAAATAGAGCTCGCACTAGAGAAAAGTGCTGGCCCTGTTAGAACCCATCTGCGACGCGCACTTGAATTGCTCTCGGATCGCGGATCGCCGGATTATAGAAATTCAATAAAAGAATCTATATCAGCAGTTGAAAGTTTTGTTGCAATAACCACAGGTCAAGAAAAGGGCACGCTTGGACAGCTAATAAAAAAGCTTGAAACGGATATTGGCTTACATCCTGCTTTAAAGACCGCATTCAGTAGTTTGTATGGATATACATCTGATGAGGGTGGTATTCGTCACGCCATGACCGAGCTAGAAAAGACTGACTTTAATGATGCAAAGTTTATGCTGGTTGTCTGTTCTGCATTTATAAACTTCGTGGAAGGAAAAATTGAACATTGGGGATAACAAGCTGGTCAAGTTGACGCCAAAAAGCGGCGCAACTTGCCATTATCGTTAGCACAATTATTAACGGCGATTAAAACGGCATAATGAAGACCATAAATACTAGTGCTCGTAGCACTACCATGAAGCTTAAAGAATATCTGGTTGGCAAATCAAAAGATGAACTCGTTCGTGAAGTTATCACCCTCTCGAAACAAATCCCAAATGTTCAAGAATATTAATCAAATCTATTAGGTGAAAGCGACGATGTGCTCAATAAATTTAAAAAATCTATCAAGCAAGAATATTTCCCATCAAGAGGTTTAGGCGAAGCAAGGATTGGTGTGGTTAGAAAAATAATATCTGATTTTAAGAAAACCACAAAATCAAACCAAAACATAATCGATTTACTTCTTTTTCATGTAGAACAAGGAGTAGATTACACGAACGAACATGGCGATATTGATGAGAGATTTTATTCATCAATTGAATCCTCTTTTGACTCAGCCATGGAACTAATCATAAAAGATAATTTATACCAAGACTATCAAGAAAGATGTTCGACTATTGTCTCGCACACTGATGGAATTGGCTGGGGATTTCATGATCGTTTTAAAGAATTGCATTGTTTAACTTTCAAGAAAGACTACCCTCAATGAAACTTAAAGCAATTTAAATACTGCTAAATAAAGACCATTGCACGATCCCATCCCTCAACCAACAGCAGTGCGCATCAGTGGGAAACCGATAAAAAAACCATAAATATTACAGCAGTTTCTGGATGCGTCATTCTAGTGTATTTTGCTTTTTGCGGTTGCCCGTTTGCGCGGGAATGGCCCCGAAAAGCATGGCATTCCACTTTCATAACAGTCGTTTTATATGACCACAACAAGCCAAACGGTGCAGTGGTCCAAGAGTCGAACTCATCGGCGACTGAGCGCAGAAATTCCACTTAACCTGTCTCTGGCTATCGGGTGAAAAAAGATTTATGCGCCGTAGCGGGTTGTTAACGATTGGCGGTGGCGCAAAAAATGGCAAATAAATTTCTTGGTATTGGTTGTCTGGCGGGTTTTTTTAGCGGCTTGCTGGGCATTGGCGGTGGGTTGGTAATGATTCCCTTGCTGACCTTCTGGGGTGGATTTTCGCAAAAGGAGGCCTATGGGACAAGCTTGGTGGCCATTATTTTTGCGGGTATTTTTGGTTCTGTTGCCTACCATTTCCATGGCACCCTTGATGTCATTGCCGCGGTAATTATCGCGTCGGCGGCAATGGGAAGCTCTTTTCTGGGGGTGCGGTACTGCAATCGGCAGCCAGAATGGAAACTCAAACGCTTCTTTGGATTTTTCCTGATTCTTTCCGTCGCGCTCCTCCTTTCCAAGCCGTATTTTACCTCGCTCGTTCCCTCGGCGGGATTCTCTCGAGTATTGCTCCTCGTGTTTATCGGCACCCTAGGAGGCTTTCTTTCCGGCCTGCTCGGTGTTGGTAGTGGGGGTATTATGGTTGCGGGGATGGTGGTTTTTGCGGGAATGGAACAGGTATCCGCCCAGGGAACGGCGTTGTTGGTGATGGTTCCCACAGGAATCGTTGGTGCCTACGCCCATTGGCGCCGAGGTAATGTGCGCACGGAAGGGATTGTCAGGGTTATTCTCGGCATTCTTTGCGGTTCCGTGTTGGGAGCTTCCGTTGCCCATGCTGTTAGCGTTTCAGTACTGTTATTTTGCTTCTGCGCCGTTTTATTGGTGATGGCATGCAAGTACCTCGCAACCAAAAAACAATGAACAAGTAAGACCACCGCACAACCTATTCCTCCAAACGGTAACGAAAGAAGGAGCTTGTCTGCTGGTTAAAATAACCAAAATATTTCCAGCGCATCTGGATGCGTCATTCTATTGCATTTTGTTTTTTGCGGTTGCCCGCTGGAGCCTGCACTCGTGGAAACGGGTGCGGGAATGACGGTCGGAAGCAAAGAGGTACAGTTGTGCAAGAGTCTTCAAGTAGTGTTTTTCAGAGATTAACTTGTGCAAAGAGTGGCTACCGAACGATATAGTTTACCGTTAGTGCACAAATTTCTCCGAGAAAGGAGTAAGATGAATAATAAAATAGACAGGCTGATAACTCTCATCCGTGAGACAGATAAAATAGTCATTTTTACCGGCGCGGGGGTAAGTACCGAATCGGGGATACCTGATTTTCGCTCGCCCGGCGGCGTTTGGTCGCGGTTTGATCCCGCTGATTTCACAATTGAAAGATACCTCAAATCGCCAGAAGCCCGTGATAAACAATGGCAATTCCTCTTGGCTAATCCTGAGTTGCGTTTGGCGCAACCAAACCCCGCCCATATCGGTATCGCCAAGCTGGAGGCGATGGGTAAGGTTTTAGGTGTCATCACGCAAAACATTGATGGGCTACACCAAAAGGCGGGCAGTACACCGCGCATGGTACATGAGCTTCACGGCACCTTGGAGCGGATTATCTGTCTTAATTGTTCTGCCAAATTCATTACCAACGAGGTGTTGGCGCAGCATGGCGCTTGCCAACATCTACCCGCCTGCGATGCTTGCGGGGGGATGTTAAAACCTGATGTTGTTCTTTTTGGCGAAGCTCTGCCACCGCTCCCATTGAAGACAGCGACGCAACTGTCCTTTGCGGCAGAGTTGCTGTTAGTGGTTGGTTCCTCTTTAGTGGTATATCCTGCGGCCAGCATTCCCTTCCATGCCAAAAGGAACGGTGCCAAGGTGGCAATAATCAACCTTGGGGAAACAGCCTTTGATGATGGTGCCGATGTCGTCATCAACGACTATGCGAGTAAGGTTATGACCACCATCGGAGAAAGCTTGGAGGGGTGCTGAAAAATGTGTACGGTTTTATGCGCCTACCATCAATCCGCAGAGCTACCCTTAATGATTATCGGCAACCGTGATGAATTTGCCGATCGTCCCAGCGCGCCGATAGATTTTTGGGCTTCATCGCCCCAACTGCTGGCCGGACGAGACCTCTTAGCGGGTGGCACTTGGTTTGGTGTAACGAGGGAAGGGCGCGTAGGTTTGGTTACCAACTTTCGGGAGGTTTCCCCGCGCTTGCCAGAAACTCCTTCAAGGGGAGAATTGGTTGCTGGCTATCTGCGCTTACAACGAAACCCCGTCGAGTTTTTATCCGAATTGCAAAAAACGGCGCAACTCTACAGCGGTTTTAACCTCATCTTGGGCACATTTGCCGATCTTTACTATTATTCCAACCGCTCTAATGGAGACATACTAGCACTCGTGCCGGGGATCTATGGGTTATCCAACAGCTTGTTGGATGTTCCTTGGTGGAAGGTTACACGCATCAAGGAGGAATTTAGCAAGTTGCTACAAAGCAACGCCATTGACGATGAGAGCATCTTTTCCTTGCTGGCCGATGCCACTCCCGCCCCCGACGATGTCCTGCCCAACACGGGTGTGGGGCCCTATTGGGAAAAGATACTCTCCCCCATCTTTGTAAAAACCAGCGGCTACCATACCCGTGCCTCTTACATGCTTGCCGTTAATCATCAAGGACGGGCGCGTGTCGTAGAACGGAATTTCGACCCAGAAGGAAAAATCATCAGCAACGGCGAATTTTTCTTCTGATGTTCTCAAGGATAGCAGAGAACAGTAACTGCGCTACCAAACGGGCGGGCGCTTTTCTAAAAATGCGCCAATTCCTTCCTTGGCGGCTTTTTTTTGCAAGTTTTCCACCATGAAATCCGTTCCGCATTGATAGGCATTTTCGGTGGTCAGTTGGATGTGGTGATAAAAAGCCCGCTTTCCCGAAGCAAGGACTTCCGCGCTATGCGAGGCTATTTGCTGAGCAAGCTCCATGGTGCGCAATTCTAACGCTTCGGCGGAAGTTATTTCATTGATTAATCCCCATTCTTGCGCCTGTGTGGCGGAGATATTGCTGGCCGTGAAGAGCATCTCCAACGCTCGTTTGGGACCAATCGTTCGGCCTAGCGGTATGGAAGGGGTCGTGCAGAAAATTCCCACCTTCACCCCCGGGGTGGCGAATATTGCCCCTTCCTCGGCAATCGCTAAATCGCAAGCGGCGACAAGCTGACAGCCAGCGGCGGTGGCAATGCCACGCACTTGGGCGATAGCTACCTGTGGAATCTGCTGTAACGAGAGCATAAAGCGACCGCAGACAGAGAAGATCTCCCGATGCAATTCGGAATTTTCGCTATGTAGCTCCTTGAGGTTGTGCCCTGAACAAAACGATTCGCTGGAAGATTTGATAATAAGAACCTTAACATCATTTCGTTTTTTGAGCATTTCCGTTGTTGCTAACAACTCTTGCAGGAGCGCTAAAGACAGCGCGTTTTTGCGCTCAGGGCGCTCAAGCACTAAAACGCCAACACCACCAACCTGTTCAAACGATGTTTCCCCCATTTTATTCCCCCCTATTTTGCGCATTTTTATGGAAAAATGCTTGTTGTTTCCAATCCTTGCCCTTCTGGGAAATCAAAAATAATGTTCATGTTTTGTGCCGCCTGTCCTGCGGCGCCCTTAACTAGATTATCAATTGCCGAGACGATGATGAGTCGCTCCGTTCGCTCATCCAAGGCAATGCCGATATCGCATAGATTGGTGCCCGTTACCGCGTTGATATTGGGCAGTTCCCCTAGAGGATAGATACGGACAAAATTTTCTGAACAATAAAAATCCTGAAAACAGGCATGGATCTCCGCCGCGGTAACTTTCTTGGCGAGCGAAGCGTAGCTAGTGCTAAGAATGCCACGGTTAACGGGAAGGAGGTGGGGCGTAAAGGTTACCTTGACTGGCGCACCCGCGAAACGGGTCAGTCCTTGTTCAATTTCGGGCGTATGACGATGCTTGCCGCCCGCTTTATAGGCTTTAAATCCCTGCGCAACCTCGCAAAAAAGGCTTCCGACCGAGGGTTCTCTCCCTGCGCCAGAAACTCCCGAGCAGGAGTTGATGATGAGAGAATCGTTCTTGATTAGCGCCATTTTCACCACAGGGGCCAAGGCCAGGAGGATGCTTGTGGGATAACACCCAGGGTTGGCAATCATCTGGGCTCCCTTAATTTCCTCACGGAACAATTCTGGGAGTCCGTAAACGAATTTTTTTAGCAAATCTTGTTGGGTGTGCTTGGTGTACCACTCTTCATAAGTCTTAACATCCGCAAGGCGAAAATCGGCGCTTAAATCGATTATCCGCTTGCCCGTGAGAGCAATTTCTCCCGCGGCGTTTTGGGAGACTTGATGAGGCAACGCCAAAAAGACAACATCCGCGCTTTTGGCCACCTCGCTTGCCGTTGCATTGATAAATTCCATATCGGTCTTGCCCAACAAGGAGGGATAGACCTTTGCCAGAGGGACTCCCGCATAGCGACGCGAAGAAGCCGCAATTAAATTAACCTGGGGGTGAGAGAGGAGGATTCTGACCAATTCCTGCCCCGTGTAACCGCTGGCTCCAAATATCGCCGCGTTTATCTTTGCCATCGTCTTACCGCTCCTTATTTTTCATTGATATCAATGAGGTGAACGCCTGCTGGAGGTCTGAATTGGAATAAACCGGCGTTCATCTCTCCATTTAGAGCGATGTTGGTGAATGTTATGGCGTTATGATTGCCATAAAAATCTTCAAAAGCGCAGTATGTTATTAAAAAGGTTTGAGAATCGATCTTCAAGACAATCTCTTTGGTGCCGATATCGTTAAGCGGCACGAGATGTAGTGTGTGGTACTTGGGAGATGTGGCAACTAAGGAAACCTCAAAGTCGGTATTGATGGTCGTTGTTCCCCTGAATATAGCGATGAGTGTTTGTGAGGCAAACAAGCTTTCACTTGTCTGGCGGTAGGCAACTTTCTTCTCCGGTAGATAAAACCAGGAGATCTGATTATCTATTATCATCACTTTTTTTTCGGGTTCGGTGTATTCCCAGCGCATATTCAGCGGAGGTTGCAAAAAAACCTCCCCACGCTCTACATTCTTTTTACCCGTGATTTGCGGGGTGGTTTCTTGGGCAAAATTCGCGGAGAGGGACTCTATCCCTTGGTAGGCGGTTTGCACCTTCGCGGAGATCATTGCGGCGTTAATTGGGGTGTTCTCCCCGCAAAAAGCGAGATGAGGAAGCAGGGCGGCAGCAATGGCAAAGATAAAAATAAGGCGTAGCTTCATAAACAAGTCCTTTCTTTTTCAAAATGTTCTGCAATTAACAAAAAAATGAGCTTCACAAGCCCCTAAAAGCATTGGGATACTTCTAACGCGCTGAAATTATTGTCAAAAATTAAGTGCCATAGCTACGGGCAATCCGTTAAAAAACACCAATAATTCAACAGTTAGGCTGCTTATCAACAGGCATATCAAGGCGTTTATCCACAGTTCTGTGGAGAAGGAACATAAGTAGCCTTTTTCAAAGGTAAAAGGTCTAGATAACCTTAACCCTCCAGCCAAAATTGTCCTTCTTCTTCCCGTATTGGATATGGATGATCTCGTTGTAGAGCTTTTGGGTAAGTTTTCCGATGCCGCCCTTCTTTATCGTATAGTCAACTCCCTTGTAGTGGATCAGCCCCACAGGGGAAACGACGGCCGCCGTTCCTGAGGCAAATGCTTCGGAAAGGGTTCCCTCCTGCACGGCGCTGATGATTTCAGCGATGGAAATTTTGCGCTCCACAACATCAACACCAAAAGATCTGGCCATTTCAATCACCGTGGCGCGGGTAACTCCAGGGAGGATGGTTCCCGCTAACGGCGGGGTGATGAGCTGTTCGCCGATGAGGAAAAAGATGTTGCTTGTTCCCACCTCTTCAACAAAACTCTTTTCCACAGCATCCAACCACAAAACCTGGTTATATCCCTTTGCCATGGCCTCGCGGGACGCAAACAGGCTTGCCGCATAGTTACCAGCAGCTTTACAATAACCGATGCCGCCAGGGGCAGCGCGGACAAACTCTTCCTCAACATAAATCTTGGTCGGCGCAAAACCACTCGCATAGTAAGCGCCAACGGGGGAGGTGATAATAAAAAACAGGTATTCCATGGAGACCTGCACCCCCAGCAAAGGTTGTGTGGCAAGCATCGTGGGGCGCAGATACAGCGAAGCCCCCAGGGAATGTGGCACCCAGTCTTTTTCGCATTTCACCAGTTCGGTTATTGCTTTCAGGCAAAAATCCTCGTCCAGCGTTGGCATGCAAAGCCTGGAGGCGGAGGCGTTAAGTCTGCGGATGTTATCCAGGGGGCGGAAAAGATAGATTGAACCATCATCTCCTCGGTACGCTTTGAGGCCTTCAAAAATTAGTTGTCCGTAGTGCAAACATAGCGCTGCGGGCGATATTTTGAAAGGGGCATAGGGGCATATTTGTGGGGAATGCCATCCTTTGCCCTCAAGGTATTTCACCAAGAACATATTATCGCTAAAAATTTTGCCAAAACCCAACTTACCTTCATCCGCGAGAACCTCTTTCATTCTGGTGCTCGTGCGCGGTTTCATCTTTATTTTCACAGCTTTTCCTCCCAAAGATAGCGTTGTCCGTAGCGCGCTATCACTAAACAATTTTCCTATCAAGGCTGCGGTACTGAATTGCTTCGCTTATGTGGTGCGGCTGAATGTTTGGTGAGTCCTCTAGATCGGCGATAGTGCGGGAGACCCTCAGGATACTTGCGCTTGCTCGTGCGGAAAGCCCCAAGCGGGAGAACGCCATTTCCATGAGTCCCTGAGATTGCGCGTCAAGATGGCAGAATTCTCGCACCTGCCGATCCGTCATATTGGCGTTATTGGCGGTACTGGAACCGATGCGGCGATGCTGGATCTGTCTGGCGTTGTTTACCCGTTCCTTGATGGTGCTTGATTTTTCACCGTCCGCAGACTGCGCCAACAGCGAATACCGCATTGAGGGAACTTCAATGTGGATATCAATGCGATCCAGCAGAGGGCCGGAAATGCGCGATTGATAGCTTTGAATTTGTTTCCATGAACAGCGACACTGTCGGAGGCGATCTCCATAAAAGCCGCAGGGGCAGGGGTTCATCGCAGAAACGAGCATGAAATCGGCGGGGTATGTTGCGCTAAACGCTGAGCGCGTTATGGTGATCTGTCCTTCTTCCAGCGGTTGTCGTAGCGTTTCCAAAACGCTTCTTTTAAATTCTGGCATTTCATCAAGAAAAAGCACGCCCCGATGCGCCAAAGAAATTTCTCCAGGGCGCGGATATTGCCCGCCTCCAATTAACCCCGCGTCGGAGGTTGTATGGTGAGGGGCACGGAAGGGGCGGGTGGCGATAATGTGTTGCCCCTCCCCCAGCATTCCCGCCGATGAGTATATTTTTGTTATTTCGATGGCTTCGTCAAAGGAGATATCTGGCAGAATGGAGGGAAGTCTCTGAGCAATCATTGATTTTCCCGAACCCGGCGGTCCGATCATCAAGACATTGTGGTTTCCCGCCGCCGCAACCTCCATGGCCCGTTTGACGCCTTCTTGTCCTTTGATCTCGCTAAAATCCAACGAGTGATTTTGATGCTCGGAAAAATAGGCCTGCGCATCGAAAACCGTAGGAGGGATTTCCTTCGTTCCGTGTAAAAACTCCACCACATCGGCAAGCGATGCCACACCAACGACACGAATACCCTCAACCATTGCTGCTTCCAGGGCGTTGACTGCCGGGAGGATTATGCCACTTAACGAGGCTTCGCGAGAGAAAAAAGCGCAGGAGAGGGCCCCGCAAATCCCTTTTACCGATCCATCCAAGGATAATTCGCCGACTATACAGAAATCGGTAAGCGCAGCGGGAGGGATAATTCCCTGGGCGGCAAGCAAAGCCAAGGCAACGGGCAAATCAAACGAAGAACCTTCCTTTTTCACATCGGCGGGCGCAAGATTTACCGTGATATGAGTTTGGGGAAAGGGATAGCCAGAATTTTTCATTGCGGCGCGAATTCGGTCCTTACTTTCTTTAACCGCAGTATCCGGCAAGCCGACTGTGGCGAAGTAGGGTAGCCCGAAGGAAACATCCACTTCCACGGAAATACCATAAGACCTTATCCCCTCCGTGGCACAACTGTTGACCCTGACAAACATACGCCCCTCCTTTGTAAAAACAATAAACGCCGCTCCTGAAAGGAACGAAACCGCTATCATAAATTCCTTTGCTTTATAACGAGATATTTTTCGTAGGGGTATCAGGTAGCCGATAATCGGTATAGGCAACCTTTGCTTTTTATGCGGCAAACTGTTAGCTCCCCGAGGGCGGATATTCTGCAAAAGCTGATGTCCCAAGGACAAAAAGGAGAACGACTATCTTGAGTAATGTGGCGATTAAAAGGGTGCTTGTGGCCAATCGTGGCGAGATAGCCATCCGTATTATTCGCACGCTGAAAAACATGGATATTGGTGCGGTAGCTATCTATGAAACCCCCGACGCTGATTCATACCATCTGCGATTTGCCGATGAAGCGGTTCACATAGGCGATGGTCCCAACAGCGATTATCTCAACGGGGAAAAAATAATCACCTTGGCAAAACAATATAAGATTGATGCCATTCACCCTGGTTGTGGTTTCCTTTCCGAAAATGCAGATTTCGCTGCCGCATGTGCCGCTAACGGGATTATTTTCATCGGCCCTAAGCCAGAGACGCTGCGTCTTTTTGGCGATAAACTCCTCGCCAAAAAAGCTGCCCTGGATAGCGGCGCTCCCATCCTTCCCTGCTCGGAAGCGATCCTTGCCGACGAACGCGGTTTTGCGGTGGCGGAAGCTTTTGTACAGCAGTACGGCTATCCCGTTATCATCAAGTCGCTCTTTGGTGGTGGTGGGCGGGGTATTCGTCGGGTGGAGAGCGGTACTCGCTTGCAAGAACATCTCCGCTCTGCCAGCGCAGAGGCGAAACTCTCCACTAATAATCCGCTGGTGTATGTGGAGAAATACATCGCCAGACCCCGCCATATTGAAGTGCAAATCCTTGCCGATAGCCAAGGAAGGACGATGCACCTGGGCACCCGTGATTGTTCCATCCAACGACGGCATCAAAAACTAATTGAAGTTGCTCCTGCCAGTTTGCCCGAGGCTATTGCTACGAGCATTCAAAACCTTTCCGTTAAGCTCGCTAGTGCACAGGGTTATCTGGGGGCGGGTACCGTGGAATTTTTGTTTGATATTGCCACCCAGGAAATCTGGTTTATGGAGGTCAATGGTAGGCTACAAGTAGAGCATACCGTAACGGAGATGATCGTTGGTGTTGATATCGTCGAACAGCAAATACTTGCCGCCGCTGGTAAATCCTTATCGGTGGAAGAGGTAGTTTTTGATGGCATTGCCATTGAAGTCCGTATCAACGCTGAGGATCCCCAAGATAACTTTAACCCCGATGGAGGTAAATTTATTGAGCTATACACCCTGCCGGGAGGTCCCGCCATTCGCGTGGATAGCGCTATTTACAAGGGCTACCGCGTTCCTTCTTGTTATGACTCTCTCTTGGCAAAGCTCATCGTTAAGGGATATCAGTGGGAGCAAACGGTACAGAGGCTAAAGCGCAGTCTCAGCGAAACTATTATTGCCTGGCCTAAAACTACCATACCGCTCTATCTGACAATCTGTGATGAGGAGGACTTTAAAAAGCGGAACTACGGTACGGATTATTTAGAGACCCATCCCGCAGTTTTTGATTATTCCCCCCATGAGTACTATATCGTAGATAACAGCGTTTATAAGACCGATTGCACCAACTGTGCGGAGGAAATCTGTCCCCTGGGGAAAACGGTGGCTTGCGGAAAAACGGCTAGGCAACATCCTCTCTCCGTGCCGCCTTCTGGCCTGGCTGTAGCCGAGCAAAACTCGGTAAAATCCACGATAAAGGGAAAGGTGGCCCGTATTCTGGTGGATCTAGGGGACACGGTGGAAGCAGGCGATCATTTGGTAGAGTTAGAGGCGATGAAAATGCACACCTACATTTGTGCCCCGCAGGCAGGAGTGGTGGTTGATATCCTTTTTGAAGAAGGCGATAGTGTTGATGTCGGTAGCGCCATCGTCATCATGAAGTAAACGGCTAAAGGTATTTATAGCACCGCTACAAATAACCGTTAATTTCGTTATGCGCGATAGCGTGTGGGATCGGGGATGCCCGCCAACGCAAAGCCGCTTTTTCTAATCAAGCATGAATCGCAATGACCACAAGCGAGTCCCGCCTCGGAGGCATCGTAGCAACTAACCGTTTTTGCATAATCAACGCCCAGCCGAGTGCCTTCTTGAATAATTCTCTCCTTGCTCAGTGCCATAAGCGGGGTATGGATTTGGTAGGTTAACTTTCCTTCTACGGATAATTTACAGGCGAGGTTAGCCATTGCGGTAAACGCGGCGATATATTCGGGGCGGCAATCAGGGTAGCCGCTGTAGTCCACAGAGTTTACCCCGATAAAAATATGGCCGGTATTCAACACCTCGGCGTATCCGAGGGCGTAAGCGAGGAAGATGGTGTTACGGGCGGGAACATAGGTAATAGGTATCTGGTGGCAACTTTGTGGGCGATCCTTGGGGACATCCATTGCGCTTGTAAGTGCGGAGCCGCCCACCACGCGCAGATCAATATTGGTGATGAGATGGCTTTGCGCCTTTAGCTCTTGCGCGAGGATCCTGGCGGCGGCAATCTCTGCCCGATGCCGCTGTCCATAATCGAAGGTTAAACAATGCAGGATAAATCCTTGCTCCTTCGCCATTGCCGCAACTGTTGCGGAATCAATGCCGCCGCTTAACAAAACAACCGCATCCTTCATTTATCACCAAAATATTTTCGCGCTTCGGCGTATTTTTTGTAGCCTTTTTCTCTTTCCCGAAAATCGGGCGAATGGAGAACGCGCCGCCCATTTTTTACCGCGATACCGATATCCGCATGGAGCATTTCATGGAAAATGACATATTCGACCGCGTAGCGTGGTACACTGCTTTTATCCAGATGGCGGCTTATTATGATTCTTTGGCGGGTATGGTCATAGGAGCCGAGGGTTCTTCCCTGGCGCTTTTGTTGCCTGCCCCAGGAAATAGACGCTGTTATCCGGTTGGCGAAGTAGCTCTCGTTGAAAGCGTTAAATAATTCTTGCAGGTCAAAGAACTTCCCTTTTGTGGTGCACGGAAGGACTTTATCGGTTATTTTTGGGGTGATATTTTCGCGGATAAAGCGCCTTACCAACGGCGTGGGGATAGTGGAGCCGTGCGCGATAAGTTTGCCGATTTCGGCTAAAACGGGGTAACCTGCTTGTAAAAAAACACTACTTATCCTTACCCGTGTTTTTTTCCCCTGCCATTTTACGGAGATAAGCGAATGTGTATTTTCCGTGATACTCAGGATAAGGGGCTTTCCCGAAATTTTTTCTAAAAAAAGAGACAGCTCTTCCGCCGTCCGCGAGAAGAGATTAAGCTGTTCTTCCGCTCTAGGAGTGCTTGACGGCATTATTCTTGTCCAGCAAGACACATTTAGGAGACCAACTGACAACCTCTTCTTCGGTTGCCATCACATAGGAGGCGATTATTATTATATCGCCTCGCCGCGCTTTATGCGCGGCGGCACCGTTAATGCATATTACTCCTGATTGTCTTGCCCCGGTAATCGCGTAGGTGGTGAAGCGCTCACCATTGGTAACATTGTATATCGCCACTTGTTCATAAGGGACAATGTCCGCCAGTTTCATTAAGTCTTCTGGTATGGTGATGCTCCCTTCGTAATCTAGGTTAGCATCGGTTACGGTTGCACGGTGGAGTTTTGATTTTAGCATGGTTCGGTTCATTGCACACCTCGTTATGGGAGATTAAGTTCTTCACCAAAAACATAATTGTCGATCAACCTCGTTTTACCCACCTTGACGGCAAGCGCCAGTAACGATCCCTGGGTAATTGTAGCAATATCGGTAAAATTTTTCGTTTCACAGATCTGAATATAGTCAATTGCGGTATGCGAATATCCATCAATAATGCTACGAACAAGCATGATGCACTCTTGCGCGTTGTTTTCCCCGCGCAAAAAAAACGATCGCGCTTCTCTTAGCGAATGCGAGAGCGCCAAGGCGGATTTTCGTTCGGTGGCATTGAGGTAGGTGTTGCGTGAGCTCATGGCCAGTCCGTTAGCTTCCCGTACAATGGGCATACCAACAAGCTCAATATCCATGTTTAAATCTGTCAACATTCGGCTGATGGCGGCTAATTGTTGGTAGTCTTTTTTGCCAAAAATAACTGTGTGGGGCTTAATGATATTGAAGAGCTTAGCGCATACGGTTGTTACTCCACGGAAATGTTGGGGGCGGTATCTGCCGCAGAGGTTTTGCGTTAGCTTTTCCACCGCCACAAATGTTTGGAAACCGTTGGGATACATGGCGTCATTTTCGGGAGCAAAAACGACATCAACACCCACCTCTTGCGCCAGAGTACAATCACGGTCAAAATCGCGGGGATAGGCTTGCAGGTCCTCGTTAGGGGAAAACTGGGTAGGATTGACGAAGATGCTGATTACCAGGATATCGGCGCATCTCTTTCCTGCTCGCATTAACTCCAGATGCCCATCGTGGAAATAGCCCATCGTCGGGACAAAGGCGATGTGTTTTTGCGCCTCGCGCTGTGCGTTGGAGAAAGCCTGCATTTCCGCGGTGGTTCTGATAATCTTCATTTTCAGCTTCCTTTATCGTTAGCGACAAAACAAAAAGCCCCTCGCCCTGTTTTGGGCGAGAGGCTCGTTAAAGTAACAATCATTCAGGGCCGTCTCAGTCCCAAGGGATCCAAGCGATGGCGGTGGCGCTAACAGAAACAATCCGCTAATGTCAAGCAACCCTATAGTAGCGAAATGGTTGCGATTTTTATTACATTCGTTAAGATTTAAGCGGTAAAACCGCGGAAAAGGTGCCAGTGAGCTTAACCGAATCGTTGAGGTCCTTTGTTTCAATATCAAAGGTTACGATTCTGCTATCCGTGTCTTTTTGCGCTACCCGTGCCACGATTTTAAGCGTTGCTCTTGCCTTCGTCTCTTCAAATTTGTTGAGATCGACTGGCTCCGTCATCCCCGAAAAGCGCACGCCAAAGGAGCGGAGGTTTTTTTGGCCGATAAAATCGGTGATTGCTCGTGAGGTAATCCCCATAACCAGCATTCCCTGCGCGATTACTCGGGGCATTCCAAACAACGAGACAAAAGTTTCATCATGGTGGAGGGGGTTAAAATCGCCTGAAGCCCCCGCGTAGCGAACCAGCGCGGTTCTGGTTATTGGATCTGCAATAAACTCAAACGCTGTAGCACCAGCGACCATATCTTCAAAAAAGAGCGTCTTTTCCATCGTTTTTACCTTTCCACAACCGTTGTTTTACCTAACATGACCAATGTTCCCGCTTGATTTTTAATGGTGGTTTCCAACAGGGTAAAATCCATAAACCTGCCAGGCTTATCCTTCTTTTCTTTTTGGTAGATATCCACGACCTTCATGGAAGAGGTTAAAACATCTCCAGGATGGATGGGGGCGAAATACTCGTAGGATTCCTCGCCGTGTAGCAGGCGGAAAATATCAATGCCCAAATCGGCGACGATCTTCATCAAGCCGCCACCGCCCCACATGGCACAGCAAGTGGTAAATGTGGGGGTGGCGATGATATCGGTATAGCCCGCTTTAATAGCCGCTTCCTTGTCCACATAGAGAGGATCAACGCCTCCCTCATTTTCCTTTTGCGAAATTGCCATCGCAAATTCCTTCATCTTTCCGCGCTCCGCCACAAATGTGTAAGGGGGAAAGGTGTAACCAAGTTTTGTTTTATCCGCCATAATAACACCTCCTTGAGGGGTAATGCCGTAGTAGCTAATGCTCCTTTGCGCAAGAAAAAGAAGGATGACAATGCGAGATGCTACTACTGCCAGTTTCTGACGATGTTGTTTGGTTCCCTTCATGCAACTTCCCCAAAACCCAGTTAAGCCCTTCTCTGCGCTTACGCAGAGAAGGGGGTGTTTCTCGGGGAGTTGAGAA
Organism: Deltaproteobacteria bacterium; assembly: GCA_021737325.1. Classification (GTDB taxonomy): domain Bacteria; phylum Desulfobacterota; class Syntrophia; order Syntrophales; family JAIPED01; genus JAIPED01. Next base: position 41,728 of record JAIPED010000001.1, on the reverse strand, counting down.
GCTGAATGTCGCAGAGCGCACATTATTTTTATCCTTTCTTCCTTCCTCTAAACCCGCTGTATTCTCTTGCTGTTTGACGAGAAGGGGGTGAAAAGGTATGCGCACCCGCCCAAGGGAGAACAGATGCGGACAATTACCCGGCGAACACTGTAGAGCTGGGATTTTATTTTACAACATCAGCAGTAGCGACAAGGGGCAGAGGCGGGATGCCAAGAGGTTTATTCGTTACATTTGAAGGGGTTGAAGGCGCGGGGAAATCCACCCAAATAGGCCTGCTTGCGGCTTGTTTGCAGGAGCGGGGTGTGGCGCATCTCACCACGATGGAACCGGGGGGCACTCCTCTGGGCGTCTTGTTGCGGCGGCAATTACTCAACGATGCCAACATCAGACCTAACCAGATGGCGGAGTTATTTCTCTTCTGTGCCGATAGGGCGCAACATCTTGCGCAGGTTATTATACCCGCCCTTTCCCATGGGCGATGCGTGCTTTGCGATCGCTTCACCGATTCGACACTCGCTTATCAGGGGTATGCTCGCGGCATTGATGTAGCCATGATAAAATCGCTATGTGCCATTACCGCGGGCGAGATACTTCCCGATGCTACCTTTCTTTTAGATATTCCTGCTGCTGTGGGGCTAGAGCGCGTTGGCAAAAGGAAGCATGGCGCCTGTTTTGCAGAGCAGGGAGGCGTAACGGCGGCAAGTGTTTCCCCCGTGGCAACTACCCCCAACTTTGATGGTTTTGAAGCCGAGGAGTTGAGTTTTCACCAGCGGGTGCGAGAAGGTTTTTTACGCATTGCCGCGGAAGATCCCCAGCGAGTAATCGTAATTGATGGCTTGCTCAGCACGGGGGAAATCGCCGCGAGAATAAAGACGGTAATGATGAGAATATTAGAGCGATGAGGATCTACGGGCATGAACAACAGTTAACAATGTTGCGCGATTCGGCAAGGGCTAATCGCTTGGCAAACACTTACCTATTTTACGGGATGGAGGGGATTGGCAAGAAGCTAGTGGCGATGGAATTTGCCCGCTCGTTACTCTGCCCGGTGAGCGCCCCCGTTGCTTGTGGGGAGTGCACTTCCTGCCGCAAAGCGCTCAATGGCAACCACCCCGACATCTTCGTTTTTATTCCGCCAACGGCCTCTATCAAGATTGATGAAATTCGCCTCTTGCAAGAAAAATCCATCCTGCGCCCTTTTGAGGCGACGAGGAAAATTTTCATCATTGACGATGTCGAGAAGATGACCCGCGATGCGGCAAATGCTTTTTTAAAAACTCTCGAAGAGCCGCCGGAATCCTGCGTGTTTTTTCTCATTACCGCCCGTTACCGCTCGTTGCTACCGACCGTGCTTTCGCGCTGCCAGAAGATACCTTTTAGCCCTCTAAGCGACGATGATTTGACCAAATTGTTGGGCGAGCTTACCAGTTGCGATCCCCTACAGGCGCGGACTGTGGCGACGCTTGCAGGTGGTAGTGCCGCTACGGCCTTGGCGATGTTCCAAGAAGATTTTTTAGCGCATCGCAGCAATTTGTTCGGCGCATTGCAGCGGTTGATTTTGCAAAAAGAAATGGGAATTTTTTCCTTTGTAAAAGCGATGGGTTCCGATAAGGAAGAAGTAGCTAAAAGTCTGGATATTGTTAGAAGCGCCTTTCGGGATGTTGCGCTATTCCTTGTCAGGCAGGATACGGCAGGGGTTATTAACAGAGATGTCGAGCATGTTATTAGAGAAATGGCGCAACGGTTTTCGTTAAGACATTGCACCGAGGTTAGCCGTATCATCCATAGCGCTATGCGCGGGCTTACGGCTAATGCCAACAAACAGTTGCTACTGGAGGCGCTAGGATTGAAAATAATCGGCAAGATGAGGGGATGATGGAAGAAATCAAACAAGCCGCCGAGAGTATCGGGCAGGAGGCGGATAATAGGTTGGTGGCGGTGCGCTATTCCTGCGAGCGGCTGATAGATTTTGCCGCCGTTGAGGCTGTTCATCTTGAGGATGCCCGCGAAGTTGTTATTGAAACTGCTAACGGAGAGATGTTTGCGGAATTGCTAAAATTCTACCGCGAGGTTGGCGGTTGTTGCCCAAAATGTACCAACGAGGGGGGCAAGACAGAAAAACCGCTAAGAATACTGCGCGTTGCCACCCCGAAGGACAAAGAAAATTTTGTTAAGAATAGTGAGTTTGCCGAAGAGAGTGTTTTGTTTTGTAAGGAGAGGATTGCCGCCAGAGATTTACCGATGAAACTTGTGATGGCGGAAACATCCTTGGATCGGCGCAAAACGACATTCTATTTTATTGCAGACAGTCGTGTTGATTTTCGCGATTTGGTCAAGGACCTCGTGCAAAAGTTGCGCATGCGTGTGGAGTTGCGACAAATCAGTTCCCGTAACGAATCACGGATTGTGGGAGGAATTGGCAGTTGCGGCAGGGAGGTGTGTTGCACGAGCATTGCTTCTAGTTTTGACAGGGTTTCCATCAAGATGGCAAAGGAACAGGGTGTCGCGATCAACCCCGAAAAAATATCAGGCATCTGTGGACGGTTGATGTGTTGTCTTGCCTACGAATACGAAACCTATGTGGCGATAAAAGCCTCCTTTCCCAAGGTGGGGCAGTTTGTACGTACTAAACAGGGGGATGGCAAGGTGCTCTCGCATAGCGTGGTTACCAACAGCATTGTCGTGGAGATTGATGAAGTCGCGACGGTTGTTCCTTTGGAAGAAATCCATAGCGAGGAGACAAAGAGATGAGCGGAGCATATTTTGTAACAACGCCGATTTATTATGTCAACGCTAGTCCTCATATTGGTCATGCCTATACGACGATAGTGGCCGATGTCCTGGCTCGTTATCATCGTCTGCGCGGCGACGATGCCTTTTTTCTCACCGGCACCGATGAGCACGGGGATAAAATAGCCGCCGCCGCTGCGAGTAACGGGGTTAGCCCTCAGGAATATGCCGATAGAATTAGCGAGCAATTTCGCGCCCTGTGGCCAGAGCTGCTGATCACCAATGACCACTTCATTCGCACCACCGATGCCCAGCATGTGGAAACGGTCAGGACCATCCTGCAAAAGGTTTACGATGCGGGCGATATCTACTTTGGCGAGTATGGTGGATTTTATTGTGTTGGTTGCGAGCGCTTTTACACCGAAAAGGAGCTTGTTGACGGCAAATGTCCTGACCATCAAACCGAGCCGGAGTACCGCAAGGAAAACAACTATTTTTTCCGCATGAGCAAATATCAAGACTGGCTCATTGAACACATTAAAAAGAACGATAACTTCATCCGTCCTGAAAGATACCGCAACGAGGTGCTGGCGTTTCTGAAAGAACCCTTGGAGGATCTGTGCATTTCCCGGCCAAAAACAAGGCTGACCTGGGGGATAACCCTGCCCTTTGATGACGCTTATGTTACCTATGTTTGGTTTGATGCGCTGATCAATTACATCACCGCGCTGGGCTATCCGCAAGGGAGAAAATTCTCCCAATTTTGGCAGTCTGCACAGCATTTGATTGCCAAGGATATTCTGAAGCCCCACGGCATATACTGGCCTACGATGCTAAAAGCCGCGGGAATTGTTCCCTATGCGAGCCTCAATGTACATGGATACTGGAACATTGAGCGAACAAAGATGTCTAAAAGTCTAGGCAATGTTGTGAAGCCACTCGACCTCAAAAATAAATATGGCTTGGATGCCTTTCGCTATTTTCTGCTGCGCGATATGGTCTTTGGTTTGGATGCAAACTTCTCTGAAGAGGCGCTGGTGCAACGAATCAACACCGATTTGGCAAACGATCTCGGCAACCTCACCAGTCGCGTTTTAACGATGGCGACAAACTACTGTGGGGGCAAAACCCCCGCTCCTCCATCGGAGGCAACGGGTGATGATACCTTAAAGCTTGCCGCCCGCAGGGCGATGGTGGAATATGAGGAAGGTTTTGCTAACTTAGCTTTTCATAAAGCGCTCATGGGTACCTGGGGGTTAATCAACAGGGCCAATAAGTACATTGTGGAAAATGAGCCATGGACGCTCGCCAAATCGGCGGAGGGCACTCTTCGCTTGCGAGAGATTATGTATAACCTGCTGGAAGCGCTCAGAATAATTGCCATCCTAATTAGCCCCGTGATGCCGTTAACCGCACAAAAGATGTTCGCCGCGCTTGGTATTACCGCGCCGCAAGATTTTAATCAGGCTAAGGCTTGGGGTTCCTTGGCGGCAGGTTTGCCCATGCAAAAAGGAGAGGCGCTCTTTCCGCGGGTAAAATATGAGGATAACGGATCAACGGGTAATCCCAACGGAGAAGTTGTATTAAAAAAGGAAGTCCCGTTGGCGGAAGTTGCCTACGATGATTTTGCCAAACTGGATCTGCGAGTGGGCTCCATCGTTGCGGCCGAGGCGGTGCCCAAATCGCAAAAGCTCCTCAAACTGCGGGTGGATATTGGTGGCGAGCAACGGCAAATAATCGCGGGCATAGCCAACGATTACCGCCCCGAAGAGATCTTGGGGAAACGAGTCGTCGTTGTCGCCAATCTTAAGCCAACCAAGCTCATGGGGCAGGAATCTTGCGGGATGCTTCTCGCCACGGATGGCAAGGAAGGAAAACTGAGCCTGATCGGTTTTGATAAAGAGCCGCTTGCGGGGGCGAAGGTCCGTTAACCGCTGTGGGGGTGTCGGCATCATGGGGAAGCCGCAAAGTTATCTCTATCTCCATTACTGACAACTAAGGAGAGAACCAATGGGTATTGCGGGAGATATCATCGTTATCATCGCCTTTTCCGCAGTCTGCGCCGCTGTTGCGCAGCGGATAAAGCTTCCCCTGCTTATCGGTTATATCTTTGCAGGATTTATCGTTGGTCCCAATTTTTTAGATCTGACCGTTTCCGCAACGGACGATATTGAAAAGCTTGCCGAAATAGGCGTGGCGTTACTGCTCTTTGCGTTAGGCCTGGAATTTTCTTTTACCAAGCTCAAAAGCGTGCGTCTCATCGCCCTGATAGGCACTCCCATCCAGATGGTGCTCACGATGCTCCTTGGTTATGCCATCGGTCCCACACTGGGGCTGGATTGGCAGGCCTCCCTTTGGCTCGGCGCGATGCTCTCGCTTTCCAGCACGATGGTAATTCTTAAAACAATGATGGCACGGGGGCTCATTGGAACACTGTCAAGCAAGGTGATGATTGGGATGCTCATCGTGCAGGATTTGGCAGTTGTTCCCCTGATGATTATCCTGCCCATTATCTCAGAGCCGCAAGCGGGTATTTCTTTGCTACTTCTCTCCGCGCTGAAAGCGGCGTTTTTTTTGGTGGTCATGATTTTCATCGGAACGCGCTTCTTTCCGTTTCTTTTCCGTTATATTTCCCACTGGGGTTCTAGGGAATTGTTCATTCTGCTGGTGTTGTTTCTTGGCTTGGGGGTTGGTTATGCGACCCACATTGTGGGCTTGTCTTTTGCCCTAGGCGCCTTCGTCGCGGGGATGGTGATTGGTGAATCGGAGTACAGCTTTCAGGCTCTAAGTGATATTATTCCCCTGCGGGATATGTTTGGTTTGCTCTTCTTTGCTTCCATCGGGATGTTGCTAGACCTTTCTTTTCTCTGGGAAAATTGGTCAGCGGTGCTGTTGTTGTTGGTGCTGGTTTTCGTGGGGAAATCCCTTATTTTTGGGTTAGTCGCCCGCGTTTTTGGCTATGTAAATATCATTCCCTACGCCGTTGCCCTAGGAATGTTTCAGATTGGCGAGTTTTCCTTCGCGCTGGCGACCTTGGGAAAGAACAACGATGCGGTCAGCGACGATTTGTACTCCCTCGTAGTTGCCGTTGCCGTTATTACGATGTTGCTCACGCCCCTCTTTTCTAAGCTGGCGCAACCCGTTTATAACCTGCACCGCAAATTTTTTGGCGGAAGCCCTCGGGAAGCAATTGCGGAGGATATTGGGGATATTGCCAATCATGTTGTGATTGTAGGTGCGGGAAGGACAGGAACGCACATCGCCAAATTGTTAAAGCAATTGGATATCAGCTTCGTGGTCATTGAGAATACCCACCGCTCTGTGGAGATATCCAAAGCACAGGAGAACACAACCGTTTACGGTGATGCCACCCAAGAGCCCGTTTTAGCCGCCGCCCATGTTGAAAATGCCCGATTGCTCTTGGTAACGATTCCCGCGATTGAGCCATTGCGGCTCATTGCCACCAACGCCAGGAAGCTTAACCCTAATTTGACCATCATCGCCCGCGCCCAGGGTTTGGAGCAGGTGCAAGAGCTTAGCGATATTGGTATTTACATGGTGGTGGAGCCCGATTTAGAAGCGGGGCTGGAATTTAGCAGGCAAACGCTACTTAACCTTAATGTTTCACCTGTAGAGATAATTAACTACTCTGATCAGGTACGGAAAAATTTTTACGCCCCGCTCTACGATAATGAATCCGAATATCGCCTCATTTCACATCTAAAAAATGTGCATAATACGATTGATTTAAAGTGGTTTAAGATTGAGGAGGGCAACATCTTCGCGGGTAAATCGCTGGGCGAATTGGAATTGCGGAAAAAAATGGGGATCACGGTCGTGAGCATTGTGAATAACGAAGACATCACCAACAACCCCACGGTGGATTATCGCTTTCAAGTGGGCGATTTGGTCGGGGTCATCGGCAACCCGCGTCAGCTTTGCGAGTTTCAGGGGCATTTTAACGCCAAGCTTTCTTGTCAGGTAAATTTTAACTATCGCGAATGAAGATTGTCATTGCAGGGGTGATTTGTTAGCGCCAGCCCCGATTTTGCGGGATCAGCGCGAGGCTGCTAACGCGCTATTAGGGCAAGAAGAAACACCACAAATTTCAAATATGGTTATTGATGAAGGGAAGAGCGATGGATGATGCAATGAAGAGTGCGCGGCGGGTTTTGGAGATAGAGGCTAAGAGCGTTGCTAAGCTGATAGAAAAATTGGATGACAACTTCGGCAAGGCGGTTTCGCTAATTTTTAACGCCAAGGGGCGGCTTATTGTAACAGGGATTGGCAAATCAGGGCTTATCGGCAGAAAAATCGCCGCCACGATGACCAGCACGGGGACGCAGGCGTTATTTCTCCATCCCGTTGAAGGGATGCACGGCGATATGGGAATCGTGGGCAAGGGTGATGTTATCCTCGCCTTATCCAACAGTGGTGAGACCGAAGAACTAAATATGATCCTCGCGACGGTGCGCGAATTAGGGGTTAAAATAATTGCGTTTACCGGCAAGAAAAAATCCACACTGGCGGCGTTAAGCACGGTGGTCATTGATACGGGGGTAGAAAAGGAAGCCTGTCCTTTTGGCATGACTCCCACCGCCAGCACCACCGCAGCCTTAGCAATGGGTGATGCGCTTGCGGTTGCGCTTATGGAAAAGCGCAAGTTTGGCGAGGAGGATTTTTGCAAATTTCACCCTGGCGGTACGCTGGGGATGCGGCTTTTTGCCAAGGTGGCAAAAGCGATGGTAAAAGGGAGCAGGGTTCCTCAGGTGAAGTTGGGCATAAAGGCGAGTAAAGCGGTTAAAAAGATGAACGACAAAAATGTCGGCTTCGTCATTGTTACGGATCAGGAAGGGGAGTTGGCAGGGATCCTCACCGATGGCGATATCCGTCGTCATATTTGCAACAGCTTTAATTTTAATGAGAAGCTCGTTGATGAAGTTATGAGCCGTTCGCCCAAGACCATCGGCATGGATGCTTCACTTGCCGAAGCGATTGCCAAAATGCAGAAGCTGGAAATAACCACCCTCGTTGTTACGAGCGCGGATAATAAAGTACTGGGTTACCTTCACCTGCATGACATTTTAGGCAGGGGCGGCAATCTACGGGTTTCGGTATCCTTGTAAGGGGTGGTTCTATCGCCCGCGTTGGGATGGTTGACGGTTATCATCAGGAGGTTGAAGCGGTGAAAAGAGCGGTTCTGTTCCTCTTTGCGGTGCTGATAATGTTTACTTGCTGTGGCGCTACCGCCGTTGCGGCGCCGCCAACAAATGAAACTCCTCGCCTGACAACCGTTGCGCCGCCCGAGCTAGCGGATCTGCGTCCCGATTGGGAGTTGGTCCATGCGGCCAACAACATGGTTGACACCTTTGGAACATGGCTCTCTGTGTTCTTGACGATGTTCTCACTGCTCTTGACAATGTTATTAGCCTGTGCCGGATTTTTCGGTTTTCGTAGCTGGTCTGATATCCAGAAAAAGCTGGCAAGGGTAGATGCGGAACTGCAAAAGGCGCGGGAAGCCGTGCGGCATATTGAGCGCATGAAAGAGAATGTTGTAACCATTCAGCGCGAGTTGCTCACCAAGAGCCCCCAATTGCTCAGTCCCTTGCCGGCGCTCGAAGCCGTCTCAACACAGCGGGAGGTGCTCGCCATGAGCCCCCAATTGCTCAGTCCCTTGCCGGCGCTCGAAGCCGTCTCAACACAGCGGGAGGCGCTCGCCATGAGCCCCCAATTGCTCAGTCCCTTGCTGGCGCTCGAAGCCGTCTCAACAAATGCTCGAGAAGAGCTCAGTCGCTACAACCGCCTTACGGAAATCAAAGAGATCCTCGGGGAAACCCTAAGCGCTCAAGATCACTTCCTCAAAGGTAATGAGCTGTTTAATTTAGGCAAACATGACGAGGCGTTGGCTTCCTACGATAAGGCGCTGGCGCTTAAGGCAGACTACCATGAGGCCTGGAACAACCGCGGGAATACGCTGGCTTATGTGGGGAAACATGCCGAAGCGGTGGCTTCTTACGACAAGGCGCTGTCGCGTAAGCCTGATGCTCATGAGGTATGGAACAACCGCGGGAATGCGCTACGTAAGATGGGCAAACATGCCGAAGCTGTGGCTTCCTACGACAAGGCGCTGGCGATCAAGCCCGATAAACATGAGACCTGGAACAACCGCGGGAATGTGCTGTATTGCATGGGGAAGCACGGAGAAGCGGTGGCTTCCTACGATAAGGCACTGACACTTAAGCCCGAGTATCATGCTGCATGGAGTAGCCGCGGGAATGTGCTGTATTGCATGGGGAAGCACGGAGAAGCGGTGGCTTCCTACGATAAGGCGCTATCGCTTAATTCTGACGCTCTTGAGGCATGGTACAACCGCGGGATTGCGCTGGTTAATATGGGCAAGAACGAAGAGGCTGTGGCTTCCTACGACAAGGCGTTGGCGCTTAAGGCAGACTACCATGAGGCCTGGAACAACCGCGGGATTGCGCTGGGCAATATGGGCAAGCACGAAGAGGCGGTGGCTTCCTACGATAAGGCGCTGGCGTTTAAGGCGGACTATCATGCGGCGTGGTACAACCGCGGGGTTGCGCTGTATAATATGGGCAAGCACGAAGAAACGGTGGCTTCCTACGACAAGGCGCTGGCGCTTAAGCCCGATAAACATGAGGCGTGGTACAACCGCGGGATTGCGCTGCTTAAGATGGGCAAGCACGAAGAGGCTGTGGCTTCCTACGACAAGGCGCTGGCGCTTAAGCCCGATAAACATGAGGCGTGGTACGACAAAGCCTGCGTTTGTTCCATCATGGGCGATAAGCAAAGGGCCTTGGAGTTTTTGTCCGTGGCGGTGAAGCTTAACCGCGACTATACAAAAAATGCCCCGCAGGATGAAGATTTCCGCTCTTTATGGGGCGATGCTAATTTTCAAGCGCTGATTAAGCAAGCTAAGGCGGGGCAATAAAACCCCCTTGTAGCACAACGGGGCGCGGTCTTCTCTTGCGAGGCGCGGTTTTCCCAACGCGAGGGGCCAATGCCTTTAGCCGATACTCACCAAATAGACGGGGATTCCATGTCCCCACAGGAGGCTTTTATGGTGGCACCAGAGGGATTAACAGAATCATTAACAGCGTTTATGCTGGACGCTTCACGACAACAGCCAGCGCCATTTTCTCCCCGAATTACATGGCTCCGTGATTATTATTTCCAAGGGGCTTCCCGCCGGTGGAACAACGAGTTTACCTGTTGGAGCACGGGAGCGCCCTGGGATGTGCAGTTCAACGAGATGACCTATTACATTGTCCCCGAAACATACCCGTTGCTCCAAGCGCTTCGCGGGAGCTTTCGGCAGGCGGCGCGTAATGTTCCTCTGGATGAGGGTTTCTGGCAGTGGAGCCTGCCCGAGCGGCGGGCGTGGTTTGTTAAGGAAGTTATGGTTAATCGGGTGCCGCAGGAGATATTGCCGGGCGATTTGCTCGCAGGGGCGCGCTTTAACCTGCAAACCTCGTTATGCCTCACCGCAACGGAGCAAAAGGAATTTGATGAATTATTGCTGGGCAAGCGAGGCGCAAGGCGCTTGGTTAAATGGTTCCATGACCACGGCTACGGCAATGCGGGAGCAACCAGCGGGCATATCATCCCTGACCACCAGAGGGTTCTGACCCTTGGCTGGCGCGGCATCCACGAAGAGATCGCCCAACGCTACAACGAACTTACGGTCTTCGAAAAAGAGGGGGAAAGGGGCGCACAACTACGGGCAATGCTCATTGCCGCTTCCCTGCCACGGGAGCTAGCGTTTCGTTACGCAACTCTGTGTGAAGAGCTTGCCGCGGGCGAAGATTGGCCACGGCAGACGGAGCTTTTAACGATGGCTAACAATTTAAGGCGCATTGCCGACGAGCCGCCCCGTGATTTTTGGGAGGCCTTGCAAGCGCTTTGGCTGAACCACATGTTGGTGATGAGCGATGAAAATTATCCTGGCCCGGGCGTTTCTTTTGGTCGGATTGATCAATACCTCCTGCCCTATTGGCGTGCTTCTATTAACGCAGGCATGGAGCGGGAGTTTGGCAAGGAGATCCTGCGCTGCTTTTGGATGCATTGCAACACCGCCTATGATGCGATGATTCGTAACGGCAACCAAGGGATAACGGCAGGCTTTGGACAGTTGCTGACGCTTTCTGGCCTTGGCCGAGATGGCCGAGATGCCACCAACGAGCTGACCTATGTGTTTTTGGAAGTCATTGCCGAGATGTATCCGATACTGGAGCCCAAGCCCAATGTTCGCATCCATCGCAATTCTCCGGCTGAACTAATGGACAAGATCGTAGAAATGACGCTCGCCGCCCAAGGAGCCCCCTTTATCCTCAATTTTGACGAACGCTCCTTGGCGGGGATGCTGTTGCAGGCGCAAAAAGCCCAACTGGAGAAATTGATAACGGAAGAGAGCGTTTATGATTACGCCCCCGTGGGCTGTTTGGAAAACACCATGGTGGGCAACGATCGCTCGGGCACGGTGGATAACAACATCAACCTCTACAAGGCGGTGGAATTGGCGCTGACGGGTGGTTACGACCTGCATCCCTTTACCGACCCCATAACGGGTAAAACGGAAAAGGTGCGGCGCGACGGACCTGCCACGGGCGCCGCGGAGAGCTTCACCACATTTGAAGATTTTTTCCGCGCCTACGAACAGCAAACGGCGTATATCATTAGCAAATGTGTGGAGGTGCAAAACGCTTCCGAATCCCTGCGTGCCCGCTTTTTCCCCACGCCGTATCTCTCCTGTCTCATCCGTGGCTGTGCTACCAAAGCGCTGGATGTTACCCGCGGCGGGGCAGAGATAAATTTCACCACGATGGAAGCGGTAACCTACGCCACAACGGTGGATTCTTTGCTCGCCATTAGGTATCTGGTATTCGTCAAAAAGCTTTGTTCGCTTCCCGCGTTGGTCTTGGCGCTTCGTGCTAACTGGTGTGGCTATGAGAAGCTGCGGGCGCAGGCGGTGAACAAAGCGCCTAAATACGGCCGTGATGACGATGGAGCTGATGCCCTGGCAAAACGGGTTATGGAGGTTTGGTGCGCAGAGACCTGGAAGCATCAAACAACCCCGACCAAACGGCAGTTTCGGCCGGGAATGTTAAGCTGGAATTACTGGGCGGGGGATGGTTTTGTTCTGCCCGCAAGCCCCGATGGCCGTGCCCGCGGACAATTTCTTTCCAACGCCATCTGCCCCGTAAACGGTGCTGACCTCAACGGCCCCACGGCAAATGCCAATTCTGTGGGCAAGGTGTTGGGCGGAAAAACCACCAACGGGGTTGCGAACTTTGCGGGCTTTGTCAATTGTCTCCCTAACGGGGCGAGCCACACCATGACCTTTAACCCTTCCCTGTTGGGGCAACAGGGGCATAAAGAGAAATTCAAAGCTTTTTTACGGGGTTATGCAGAAAATGGCGGTAGCGCCTTGCAGATCAACATCCTAGACCCAGCGATGCTTAAAGAAGCGCAAAAGCATCCCGAGGATTACCGCCATCTCTTAGTGCGGATTACGGGCTATAACGCCTATTTTGTTACCGTGGGTAAGGAGCTTCAAGACGAGGTCATCCAGCGTCTTTCCCATCGTGAGGTGTAAACCTGTCATGGGGATGCGTTGCTCTCTGACGGAGAATGCGGTTTTTGTAGGAAGGAAATGATAGCAGAGAAAAAAGGTTTGCTCTTGGAAATTCAACGGTTTTCTACCGATGATGGTCCAGGGATAAGAACCACAGTTTTTATGAAGGGTTGCCCCTTGGCGTGTCGATGGTGCCACAACCCCGAAAGCATCTCCCCCCTGCCGCAGGTGCAATGGCTCGGTGTTGGCTGTTTGCTTTGTGGTGAATGCGTGGCTGTATGCCGTCATGAAGCCATTGCCATTGAAGCGCGGCGCGTTGTGATTAAGCGAGCAAGTTGCGCTGGTTGTGGGGAATGCGCGGATAATTGCCCCAGTGCGGCGCTAAAAATAAGCGGCTCATGGTGGGGGGTTGAAGAGCTATCCTATGAGTTGCAAAAAGATCGCGCCTATTTTTTAACTTCGGGCGGCGGCGTAACGGTTTCTGGTGGTGAGGCCGGGATACAACACGAATTTGTCGCTCGGTTGCTTGCCCATTTAGCAAAACAAGGGATACACACCGCTATCGACACCAGCGGGCATTGTTCAGAAACCGCGCTGGCGGCGCTAGTAGCCCATGCCCGCTTGGTGCTTTTTGATTTAAAAATGCGGGATACGGCAAAACACAGGATGTTTGTGGGGCAAGGGAACGAAAGAATACTAAACAATGCTCGCTTTCTCGCCAACAAAGCCGCGCAAAGCGCTGGAGATTTGACGCTGTGGATCCGTAGCCCGATAATTCCGGGTGCCACCGATGATGAGGAAAACATTCGGGCGTTAGGCGCCTTTATCGCTACTGAGCTGGAGGGGATTCCCCAGCGCTGGGAGTTATGCGCCTTTAACAACCTTTGCCGCGATAAGTATGGGCGCTTGGGTTTGCAATGGGAGTATCACGACACGGAGTTAGTCCCGCAGAGCAAAATGGAAAGCTTGGCGGCAGTAGCGCGGAGCTCTGGTGTTGATCCCGCAATAGTTTTTTGGAGCGGACCCGTTGCGCAAAAATAAATTTCATTGGAGCAGAGGGCATGGTTAAATCAGCAAAATTTGATAGGATGGCGCTACAGGCTTTTTCTCCCGCAGAAAAAATTGGCTTGCTCGCCACGCTCAACGAAGCGGGCTTGCCCCATATCACCCTCATCACCTCCATCATGGCTAAAGATGAGGAAACGCTGATGCTGGGACAATTCAGCGTGGGGCTTTCCAAGCGGCATGTTTTGTCAAACAGTAAAACGGGGTTTTTGGTGATGACGCTCAAGCGTCAGCTTTGGCGCGGCACGGCGTTATGGGAGGGAAGCGTTACCAGTGGCAAGGATTATATCCGTTACAATGAACTGCCGATGTTTCGGTACAACACCTACTTCGGCATTAACACGGTACATTACTTTAACCTCTGCGCGACAACGCTAGCCGAAAGCCTGCCTTTGGGGAAGATCGCCTGCGCTTCGCTACTTGGTTTGCTGGCGGCAGGAAGGGCAAAGGAAGAGGGGGAAGGGCTAAAGCCCTTTGCCATGTCGCTCTTTAATTCTCTTCGGTCCCTTAAATTTGTTGCCTATATCAATGCGGAGGGTTTTCCCCTCATCATCCCGCTCATTCAATTACGCGCCGCTGCACCCAACAGGTTGATTTTTTCACCATGCGCCTATGCCGAGGAAATTGCCGAGATTCCCCCAGGGGCAGTTGTTGCCGTGTTCTGCTTAACGATGGGGATGGAGAGCGTGTTGGTGCGCGGTGTGATTAGCGACAGCAAACGGCGTTGCGGGGTGAGGCTACGGGAGATAGCCGTCAACTGGGTTTACAACTCCATGCCACCTTGCCATGGGCAGATCTACCCGCCCGTGCCGCTTGTCCCCGTGCGGGAATTCTAGATGTTGTAAGATTCGTTGGTGGCGTTAGTGCTCCCTGTAATTTGCGCGGGTGTTGGCGTTTCCTGTCATTTCTCCCAGCCGCGGCGAGGAAAAATTTCCATAGGTGCCAGAGCTTTAGAGGTGCTTGCCATGCGGTGGCGGGGATGGTGCCTTCGCCAACAAAAGGCCTTTGCGCAAATCGTTTATCCAACAGGAACGAACGAAAGTGCTACCCAATTGAAGAAAACAACGGAAACATTTCAGAGGTGCCTCGGGGCTCCCGCTGGAGCTTAGCACTCGTGAAGACGGGTGGCAGGAGTAACGCGGTTCTGCAATGGTCTTCAACAAGGGAGAGAAGAAGGGAGAAGCAATGATTTTTGCGGGTGTTGATGTTGGTTCCATCTCTACGAAGGTTGCGCTGCTTGATGAAACAAGGTTGCTAGGGGTGCGGGTGTCTTTTACCGGCTACAACGCGAGCACCGCCGCCAAACGGGTTTTGGAGGAATTGCTTGCGCAACAAGGTATTGAAGCAGGTAATGTGGCCAGCATTGTCGCCACGGGTTATGGCAGGGGTGCAGTTAACTTTGCGGATAAAGCGATAACGGAAATAACCTGCCACGCGGCGGGTGCCCACTTCCTTGATCCTCAGGGGCGTTTTGTCATTGATATAGGAGGACAGGATAGCAAGGCGATAGAGCTTGATGCCACAGGACGAGTAAAGAATTTTCTGATGAACGATAAATGTGCGGCAGGAACAGGACGATTCTTGGAAGTCATGGCCAGGGCGTTGGAGTTGGACTTGGAAAGCTTTGCCGAGTTTTCACTTCGTGCCGATAATCCCGCCACGATTAGCAACATTTGTACCGTCTTTGCAGAATCAGAGGTAATCTCGCTTATCGCTAGCGGTGAAAAGCGAGAAAACATCATTGCCGGAATCCATCAAGCCATTGCCACTCGGGTCTTGGCGATGAGCAATCGCTTGGCGCGTCCTAGCAAGGTTACCATGACCGGCGGGGTGGCAAAAAATGCGGGCCTGGTTAAGGCGCTCAGTAACAAGTTAGGTGTTCCTGTGAAGGTTTCGGCATATCCGCAGGAAAATGGCGCCATTGGTGCGGCGGTGTTGGCACGGCAACTGCGAGCGCAACAATAGCGCGGCGGTTTTTAGATGGCTTTGATGCGCGCTTCAATATTGTTTGCCACCCACCTGCCATCCCACCATTCCAACGGCTCTACAAAATTACCCCCGATGAGGAGAGAGAAGTGCAGGTGATCACCCACAGCAAGCCCTGTTAAACCGCTCTTCCCAATGACCTGCCCTTTTTTAACCATGCTTCCCACCGTGGCAACGGCGATGCTGTCCATGTGGGCGTACAGGGAAAACAAGCCCAGACCGTGGTCAATGATAACGGTATTGCCATAGATGCCCAGATCGCCAGCAAAAACCACGATGCCGTTGTTGCTCGCCATTATCGGCGCATTTGCCGTTGATGCCAGATCAACACCCAGATGGACGCTACGCCCCAAGATCTTTCCCTCATGCAGGTAGGTCCTCTGGTCGCCAAATTTTGCCATTGTTGCGGAGCCCTGCATTCGTAAAAAGGCTCCCTCCCAGAATTTTTGCCCAGCGCTAACAGCGCATATCGCCCGAATGCGTTTATCCGATTCCTCTCGAATCCCGCCGTTGACGGCCTTAAAAGTTTCACTAGCGGATTTGCCTAATAGGCTATTGTATTGTTGCGCAAAATCCTGGGTTTTTGCCAACAGTGATGAGGATATTGCTATCCGGTCGTGAACAATTCTCTTGGTCGCTACTACCATGGGGATGTTTACCCGAACGGGGTTGCCCGCCAAGTCCTCGGCGAGAATCGCGGCGCGGGGATTGCCCTTTAGCGGGAGGGCAAAAAACGCAACATAGGTGTTGTTTTTTCCCGCAAGGGGAAAGGCGCTATAGCTCTCATTTTGCACAACAACGCTGGTGTTGACGAGTCTTTTGGATGCTTCATAAACAACCACGGATGATCCCCCCTGCGAGGTATAATTGGGGAGTTTTGATTTAATGGCGATGCGTGGGGGGATGAAATCAAAGACTACCTGCTGAGAAATCTTTGCCTCATTTTTCCATAATGAACGGTCGCTGGCGGTTATTTCCAACTCTGCAACGCCTGCTTTAAGCCCCATCTCTATGGGCTTTAACAAAGTAACGGAACGGAACGATTTATTTTCTTCTCCCTTGCCCAATTCCTTCAAAAAAGCGGTGTATTTTGTTCCATTTTGAATAAAGGCAACCTCTATACGAGCTAAACCACTGTTAGTATCAGCAACATCTAAAGCAATTTCCTTCTGTGCCCCGATTAGAGAAGTTTCGCCACTAATAACAATTTTGGGGGCGAATTTTTCGCCCCACGGGGAGAAAAAAAACGCCGCCACCAAAAAAATAAGCAATAAAAACATCACGAAAAACACTTTTTCATTTCGGTGCGTGATCATTTAATCTTCCTCCATCGTTACCTGAGCTTTAAGACCTGTCCGGGCCTGATGATATTGCCTGTTAAGCCATTCTCCTGCTGAATTACGCTAATTGCAATTCCACTTCTTTTCGCGATTGTTGAGAGCGTATCTCCCTTTTTAACCGTATAAGAATCACCCATTATCGCGCCCTTCTGTTTACCGCCACCGGCTATACGGCGAACTGGCACCATGATGGTCTTTCCCGCGATCAATCCCCTGCGGAGTTGGCTGGCATTGTGTTCCCGTATCTGGCTTACGGTGGTTCCGTATCGCCTGGCGATACTGGTGAGGGTGTCACCACTGCTAATGCGGTGGCGGACAAAAGATACTCCTGCACGAGAGCTATCAACATGTCGCCACTGAGGGACGCTATCAATAGATGCCTCCAAGTGTGCGTAGTTTTCTTTCGGCACCCGCAAGGAGTATTCGCGATCAGGCGTCGCTTTCAAACGGAGCTCGGGATTGAGGCTAATAAGGATTTCATCAGCGATGCCCGCGAGCTTGGAGATTGCGGTAAGTTGCATGGTTTTATTTGTAGTTAAAATGCGATGGTCTTCTAATGCTGTACCGTCTGCGGGTAATTCAAACCCATACTTTTCGGGATCTTTTACGATGTGTAGTGTGGCGATAAAGCGCGGCACATAACGCGCCGTTTCACGGGGCAACTTGGAGTACATATCCCAAAAATAATCCCCTTGCTCATCCCCCCCGCGGGTAATGGTCCTCATCACCCTTCCTTCGCCACAATTGTAAGCAGCCAACACGGTTAACCAATCACCAAAGAGATGATGGAGATCACGAAGATACGCGATTGCAGCCACAGTGGATTTTGTGGGGTCCATGCGTTCATCAATCCAAATATCTCTTTCCAATCCGTAGCGATAGCCGGTGGAGGGAATGAATTGCCACAAACCCAAGGCACGGGCGCGGGAATAGGCGTTTACCTTAAAGCCACTTTCCACCAGCGGCAACCATGATAACTCTTCGGGAATTCCCGCCCTTCTTAATTCGGCGACAATGAGCGGACGGTATAGAAAAGAGCGATGATAAGCGGCGATAAAAGAACTCCGCTCGCGGGTTTGAAAGGAACGAATTTCCGCCTCCACATCCGCGTTAAGAGGCAGGGGTATCTCGCTTTGCAATCCCTTGGTGCGGAAAAAGCTGGCACCGTAAGCATGGGTGATTGATTGGGAAATTGCCAATCTTAGATCATCCTGCTGGCGGTTATTTTCATTTCCGCTTAGCATCATCCGATAAGATCTATCTAAAATCTTGATCGCTTTAGCAGTTTTGCCTTCTTCAATAAGCTCGTTAGCCTCATCGACCAACTCCAGCGCCTCTTCAAAAATATCGTCAGCTTCCCCATTTTTCTGCTCAGAGCTGGCGGAGGATTCCTCTGCCGAGAAGGTTTCGGCATCATCCTTTACTCCCGAACGGAGAGTTTCTTTGCTGGAGATGGCTAAGATAGTGGAGGGAAAAAGAAAAAGGAGTACCAGAGCAACAACAAGTTTTTTATTCATCAACAATCTCCATCTTTCGCAAAACTCGCGGCGCATTAACAAAATTGGCACTACATTCCAAGCTAAAACGGCTTTCTTTTAATAAACACTGTTTGCCGTAGGGGCATGCCCCCGTGACAGTCCTGAATACATACGGGGCAGGGGGATGGCAACGATGATAATAAAGGGCACCCACAAGGGGTGCCCCTACGGGTATTCGGTGGTGGATGTGGTGCATTGGTTTACAACCGTGGCCACAAAAAATGTGTGGCGAGGCTTAAATTGCACGGTTGTCAACGATTTGATGGAAAATATGGCAACGCAATTATGGGGAACATGTAATCCGAACGCACGAAATATCATTTCCTGCCCTGATGGCTATCGATCTTTTTTTGCATTTGTACCGCCAGTTCCTGAGCCTCCGCTATTTGTGCGGGGGATAATTTTTTAGCAACAATGTCTCTCTTTGTTAACGCATCTTTATTTCCTTGCGCTGCGGCTAAACTCTCCCAAATATAAGCAAGTTTATAGTTTTGGGGAATGCCCTTGCCGGAGGCATACATCCATCCCAGATCTTTCTGCGCGTCAGCCTGTCCCTGCTTTGCGGCCAGGGTGTACCACCTTATAGCCTGCTTATAATCCTGCGCTACACCTAGTAGACCTTTGGCGTACATCATGCCAAGAGCAAACTGTCCTCCAACATTTCCCTGCTCTGCGACCTTGGTGAGCCACTGTGCCGCCTGTTTATAGTCCTGCTCAACGCCTTTGCCCATGCCATACATCACTACCAGATTTTTCTGTGCGTCAGCATATCCCTGCTCTGCGGCCTTGGTGTACCAATGCACCGCCTGTTTATAGTCCTGCGCAACGCCTTCTCCGTTTCCATACATCACCCCAAGATAGTACTGCGCGTCAGCATATCCCTGCTCTGCGGCCTTGGTGAACCAGTGCACTGCCTCTTTATGGTCCTGCTCTACGCCTTGACCGTTTTCATACATCCTTCCCAAATTTTTCTGTGCGTTAGCCTGTCCCTGCCCGGCAGCCTTGGTGTACCATTGTGCCGCCTGATTATAATCCTGCTCAACGCCTTCTCCGTTTTCATACATCACCCCCAGATAGTACTGCGCATAAGCGTCTCCCTGCTCTGCGGCCTTGGTGTGCCAGTGCACCGCCTGTTTATGGTCCTGCGCAACTCCTTCGCCCCTAACATACATCCACCCCAGATAGCTCTGTGCCTCAGCATCTTCCTGCTCTGCGGCCTTGGTGAACCAGTGCACCGCCTGTTTATGGTCCTGCGCAACTCCTTCGCCCCTGGCATACATCCTTCCCAGATTTTTCTGTGCGTCAGCCTGTCCCTGCCCGGCAGCCTTGGTGTACCATTGTGCCGCCTGTTTATAGTCCTGCTCAACGCCTTCTCCCTTGGCATACATCATGCCCAGATTATACTGGGCCTTAGCATCTCCCTGTTCAGCTTGTCTTAGGGTATTACCCAACTCACTGCCAAAGCTATAGCTAGCGAGCAGGCATAAAAAGACGCAAATAGGCAGAATTTTCTTCATCGTAATCCCCTTTTAAAGACTCTTGCACAACTATACCTCTTTGCTTCCGACTGTCATTCCCGCGAAAGCGGGAATCCAGATGTGCTGGAAATATTTTGATTATTTTAACCAGCAGACAAGCTCCTTCTTTCGTTACTGCTTGGAGGAATAGGTTGTGCGGTGGTCTTTTTTATTAAAATAGAAAACAACGGCGCTTTGCCATAAAAACAACTAAGCATTGACCGCAAGAAAATACTTTTTGCTGTAAGCCTCTGTACAATCATATCAAAACAGTCTTGGGGTTTGTCTGGTGGGTGTTATGAGATTGTTTGTTTTGTGGCTACTTTACGAAAAGTCCTCCCCAATTGTTAGTCGCCCCAGCGACCAATGTACTCGCTCCTGATTGCATCGGCTTTTGGCTAACTTCGCCTTGACCTTCCTTAAGCGCTTGCCTATGCGCAAAGCCACATATCCCGGTAAAAGGTAGGTAAGAGAAAATGAAGCAGCATGGCTATCGGATGAAATGGTGGGGCTGGGGGCGTGAGGGGGTTTCCTTTGATTTGGCGCATCGTCAAGGCATCGTGGATTATCTGCATGAGAAATTTGCGGTGAAGGAGGTCATCTATCAGCGAGACTTTAATTGGCGCGATGTTGTGCTCAATGCTTCCGTCATTTCATTTTCCGTGCGGGAAAAATTGCAGAACCTACTAGGAGAAAACACGGTTTTTAGCGATGACTACGAAAGGATTATTCACGCCTATGGCAAGAGCTATCGTGATGCAATCCGCCTCCGCTCTCTGGCCATCGCGCAGGCTCCCGATGTGGTTGTCTATCCCACAAATGGCGAAGACTTGGTAAAGATCCTCGCCCTCTGTGAAGAGTTGCAAATAGCCGTCGTTCCCTTTGGTGGTGGCACCAGCGTTGTGGGTGGCTTGGAGGCTCTGCCGCTTGCCGGGGGAGTGATCTGTGTGGATTTGGCGCGGATGAATCGCCTCGTTGCCATTGATGAAACAGCCCTCTATGCTCGCGTGGAGGCGGGCAAGTTTGGCCCTGAATTGGAGGAAGAGCTCAACCTCAGGGGATACACCCTGGGGCATTTTCCCCAATCCTTTGAATTTTCTACCCTCGGGGGTTGGGCGGCAACGCGCTCGGCGGGGCAAAACTCCACCCATTATGGCAAGATAGAGGACCTCGTCATTGGCTTGACGATGGTAACCCCTCGCGGGGTCGTTGTTCTTCCTGCGGGAACACATCAGGCCTGCGGTCCCGATATGAAGAACATCCTGATTGGTAGCGAGGGTGTTCTTGGAATTATCACCGAGCTGTGTGTGAAAGTTTCCTCCCTGCCTCCCAAAAAGAAATATGTTTCCTACTTCTTCCCCGATTTTGCTTCCGCCTTCACCGCGTCCCGCGAATTGCTACAAAACGGCATCGTTCCCGCCTTGATCCGCATTTCCGATGAGGAAGAAACAGAATCCATGATCAAGCTCAACAGAAAGCCCGCCAGGAAGCTCAAAAGAGTCCTGTACGCCTTGGGATTTTCCTATTTTCATCTCATGGGGTTTGGTGCGGGTAAGCGCGTTTTAATGATGGTGGGGTTTGAAGGAAGCAGAAAGGAAAATGAGCGGATGCACTCATTGGTGCATGAAGTTTTTCGCCGCTACCGTAACCTCTATGTTGGTTCCTCCATTGGGAAGTCATGGCTCAAAGATCGTTTCTTTTTGCCTTATCTGCGCGATGATTTCCTCAACAACGGTATCCTTATTGACACGCTAGAAACGGCAACAACCTGGGAAAAAATCGGCGATTTACACCACCGCGTCATTGCGGCAATATCCTCGGCGTTTTCCCAACAAGGGGTTAATTTTTCCGTTTTTGCCCATATTTCCCACCTCTACAAAGAAGGTGCGTCGCTTTATTTTACCTTCGTTGCCAATCAGCAAAAGGGGAGGGAACTGGCCCAATGGCACGAGGTAAAAAAGGCGGCAAGCGAAGCTATTGTGGCTTTTGGCGCACCGATTAGCCATCATCATGGTGTTGGCTTGGATCATAGAGAGTACTTCCTCGCTGCGCTAGGAGAAAGGGAAAAAGCGCTACTTGCTTCTTTAAAAAACGCCTACGATCCGGCGGGGATAATGAATCCAGGGAAGTTGTTATGAGAAGCCAAGCCTGGGCAAAACTTACTGCATCAATCTACGATATCGTGGTGGTTGGTGGCGGTATCACTGGCGCGGGGGTGGCGCTGGAAGCGTCGCTCTGCGGGTTGAAGGTTTTGTTGGTAGAAAAGGCGGATTTTGCCAGCGGCACCAGCTCCAAATCGGGCAAGCTCATCCATGGCGGAATGCGCTACTTGGAGCATGGGCATTTTAAGCTGGTTTTTGATGCCTGTGCGGAGCGCCATAACCTTGCCACCCGCATAGCCCCGCATATTGTCAAGCCCACGATGTTTTTCGTTCCCAACTACAAAGGATACAAAACTCCCCGTTGGGCGATGATGGTGGGTGTTTATCTCTACACGGCGCTGGCGATTTTTCGTAACATCGGCTCACCGCGCTTTTTTAGCAACCAAGAAGCGCGGGCGGCGGAGACGAGCCTATCCCCTGGGGGATTACGAGGCGCGATGGGTTTTTACGATTGCAAGGCGCATGATGCCCGCTTGGTGATTGACACTCTTAAAAAAGCCCACGAATTGGGCGCGGATTTACTCAACTACGGCACCGTTACCGCCATTGATCTACAGGGCGAGGTTAAGTGCATTACCATCCAAGATGGTATTTCCCCGCGTGAGCTTACCGTGAAAGCGCGGTCGGTTATCAACGCGACTGGTGCTTGGGCGGATGAGATTATTCAACTTGCCGGCGAGCAGGAGTTTTTTAACCTCCACAAGGCAAAGGGCATTCATCTACTGCTAAAAAAAGAGCGGTTAAATGTCGCCAACACCATTGCTTGGGAATCACCAAGGGACGGGAGGGGGCTCTATCTTGTTCCCTGGCATGATACCCTGCTGGTGGGAACCACCGATAACTTTTGTCAAAAAATAGATGACGCGCAAGAAGCCACCAGCGCCGAGGTTGATTACCTGTTGGAAGGGCTAAACAAATTATTTCCCCAAGCGCTACTGGGCAGGGAGGATGTTTTTTTTACCTACGCGGGGGTGAGGCCACTTATCGGAAGTAACGAAGGTATGAAGGAAGATGATCTTTCCCGCGATTTTGAAGTCATCGTTTCCCCTCGGGGGCTAGTTTCCATTGCGGGCGGGAAGCTGACCACCTATCGCCTTATGGCAAAGAGCGCCGTGGCCAAGGTGGCGCGCAGGCTGCTGGGGCGCAGAGGGTTTTACAATGCGCCAATGGTGGCAATATCGGGCGGCGATTTTGCCCCAGCGCAGCAAGAAACGCTTATTGCCGCAATGGCTGCCGCGCAGCGGCAGGATGTTGGTTTGACGCGTCGTCTTTTTTCTCGCTATGGTACCAATGCGCAAATAATCTTGGCAAAAATCGCCGATGATCCCCAGTTGTTAAAACCTGTCGGTACTAGTAGCTACCTCTATGCGGAGGTGGATTATATCGTGGAAAACGAGTTTATTGAGAGTATCAGCGATGTTCTCTTAAGGCGCACGGCACTGGCACTTTGTGAAGAGGATAACGGCATTGGCGTTGCCGCAGAGCTGGCCCGTTTTATCGGACAAAAATGTGGGTGGAATGAAGAGCGCATCAACGGGGATGTTGCCAGTTATCGCCTCACGGTAACAAGGGCGCGGCAATGTTTGCAGAGGGAAAAATGCCCAAACTAATGCCCACGGCAAAAATTATCCTTGCATCGGCTTCTCCTCGCAGGAAGGAGCTGTTGGAGTTGCTGGGTTTTGAGTTTGCCATCATCGCCGCCGACATTGATGAAACGAGGAAAGAACAAGAAACCCCGCAAGCGCTGGTTGCTCGCCTTGCCGCAGAAAAGGCGCAGAAGGTAGCACAGCCGCAATCATGGGTGCTTGGTGCCGATACGGTGGTGGTTGTTGATAATAAAATTTTGGGAAAACCCGCCGCCAAGCACGAAGCGGTGTCCATGCTCCAAGCGCTTAGTGGCAGAACTCATGCGGTGCATACGGGTTTTGCCGTTATTAAGGAAGATTTACGGGTAGTACAATGTGTCTCCTCTCTGGTAACATTTCGCCCCTTGGGGGCGGCCGAGATTGATAACTATACCAGCGGCGCCGAGCCCTATGACAAGGCGGGTGGATATGCCCTGCAAGGAGCGGGTGCGGCGTTTATCAGCGCCATTAGCGGTTCCTACACGGGTGTTATCGGTTTGCCCTTGAGTGAAGTTGTGGCAACCTTGTTAGCATTAGGCGCAATCCAATTTAGCGGATAGAAAAATGACAGAAATAGCACAAAATATCGCCCACATCCGTGCCAAGATGGCGTTAGCGCTGTCCCGTGCGGGACGCAACCCTGGTGCGGTACGGTTAATGGCGGTTACCAAATCCGTTACGACAGATAAAATTGCCCAAGCCGTCTTGGCAGGGATTGATGCCATCGGGGAAAATTATCTGCAGGAGGCGCAAAACAAATTCGGCACCATCAGCACCGCGCCCGCGCTACATTTTATCGGGCATTTGCAAACTAACAAGGCCAAGCACGCCGTGGCCATGTTTGACATGATCCATTCGGTTGGTAAGATTGAACTGGCCCGCGAAATCAACAAACGGGCGCGAAGCCTGGGCAAGGTGCAGGATGTGCTTCTAGAAATAAATCTCGGGGCGGAGGAGAGTAAGCAAGGTCTTGCTCCAGGAGAGGCGGGGGAGCTCTTAAGCGCGATGGCGGATTGGGAAAATGTCCGCGTTCGGGGTTTGATGGCGATTCCCCCTCCCGACGGCTCGGCAAAATACTTCGGCAGGTTAAGAGATTTAGCCTGCGAGTTGCGTTTGCTCAATCTTTCCAACGCGCCGTTGGATGAGCTATCCATGGGAATGTCCGATGATTATGAAGAAGCGATAGCGGCAGGGGCAACCATTATCCGTATCGGTAGAGGTATCTTTGGTGAGAGGCCCCCGAAGTGATAGTATGAACCGCGATTTTCAGCGGGTGATGGAAGCGGCATTTTCCGCGGCGAAGCGCGTTGGTGAGCCGCAGTTTTTTCACGAACGCCACCAAGAGTTACGGCAAGCGGAAGAGGTTTTTGCCCGCAATGAACTGGTACAGCGGGTGTTTGCGTTGCTGGGCAAGGAAAGCCTTGCTGTTGGGCACGGCATCAAACATGCCCAGAGCGTAGCGCTTTTTGCCGCCGCGATAGTTATTTGTGATGATGGCAATGCGGATGAAGTTATCATGGCGCTGGTAGCCGGTTTGTTGCACGACATCTGCCGTAACCAGCAGGATCACGCCTTATTAGGGGCGCAACGGGCGCGGTTGCTGTTGGCGGATTTCCCCCTGGATGTGGATTTTTGTGAACGGGTTGCGAACGCCATTGCGGTTCATGAAGCCTTTCAGGAAGAGCGCTGGGCGGCAATTGGCGATAAATCCCTTCTGGCTAACGCTCTTTACGATGCCGATAAGTTTCTCTGGGGGCCGGAGAATTTCACTTCAACCCTCTGGGAGATGCTCGCACTTAGAGAAATCAGCCTTAAAAAGCTCCATGAAAACTGGGAACGCGGCATGGCGGGTGTCCGCAGGGTGCGGGGATCATTTCGCAGTCTCACAGGTAAAGCCTATGGTCCTGATTTTATTGATCGGGGTTTATTGATCGGGGAAGCAATTGGGCATTTCCTTGGCGCTCAAAGCGGGGAATAATCGCTAGTTTTGTTGTTCCTGTTGTTCTCCTTCCTCAGATTGCTGTTCATCTTCTTGTTGCTCGGTGCTCTGGGAGTTATTCACATCGTCAAAATCCTCAATGACAATTCCCCGCAACTTCATGATGCGATAGATCCGCTCTGCCCGCTTTGCGGCCGAATGGCCAAGAGGACGACGGGGGTTAGGTAAAATTGCCGCCAGCATTGCCGCTTCCTGCGCCGTTAACTCCCTTGCCGATTTGTTGAAGTGGTGGTGCGAAGCTCGTTCAATGCCAAAGATGCCGTTGCCCCATTCGGCATAATTCAAATATAGCTCTACAATGCGCCGTTTGGAAAGGTTCCTTTCAATACGCCAAGTGAGAATGGCCTCTCTGATTTTACGGATAGGGTTTTTGGCGGGCGATAAAAAGAGGTTTTTTGCCAGTTGCTGGCTAATGGTTGATCCTCCTGCGGCGAACTTTCTTTGGCGAAGATTTTTGGTGAACGCCTTGGCGATGGCATCAAAATCAAAACCGTCATGTTCCCAAAAATTGGCATCCTCGGCGATGAGGATCGCCTTGACAGTTACGGGTGATATTTCTCGGAGGGGAACAAAAACCACCCGCGCTTCGCGGTGGATTCCCTTAGCGCGCCAGTCCTGTTCGCGCTGTTCCATAAAAGAGGTTTTCAGCGGGTTTTGATGCTGCAAGCGGGAAACATTGGGGTAAAAAAACGATACCGCCACGAAGGCGATAATGCCCAGCAGGAGCAACTGAAAAAACAACAAAACCTTGTTCCTGCGCTTTTTTGCCGCCATGCTTCGCCTCGGGGATTTTAGGGGGTTTCGTAGCCCGTATCGGCTGGGAGGTTTCCCTGCTTAATGGCTTCTCGCGCTAGCCGATCGCAACGCTCGTTTTCGGCATTTTCGCTATGTCCGCGCACCCATTCCCAGGTGATGCTGTGTTTTGCTGAGAGTTGGAGCAATTCTTGCCAAAGGTCGCTATTGGGGATTTTTCTCCCCCCTCTTTGCCAATTTTTCTGTTGCCAGTTATCCACCCAGCGCTTAACCATGCTATTGTAGAGGTATTGCGAATCGGTAACTAGGGAAACGGTGCAAGGCTCTTTTAATACTTTTAACGCGGCAATCGCGGCAAACAACTCCATGCGGTTGTTGGTCGTTAGCCTAAACCCACCCACCACCTCCTTGCAATTTGTGGCGTATTTTAGCACTGCGGCATATCCCCCAGGTCCAGGGTTTCCCGAACAGGCGCCATCGGTATGAATCACAACGGTTTTCATTTATCCGCCCCTCTCTGGGAATAGAGGTAAATCATTGCCACGGCTTAAGTCAACGCCGTTATTGCTTTCTCCGGCTCCGGCGTTTTTTATGTTCTTTGCTCGTAGTTTTTGCCTCGCTGCCTTTCTTTTCTCCCCTCATCTTAACAATGGCAACCATGGAGGCTTTTCGCAAGGAAACGAAAAGTCGTGGGGGGGAGTGGGGCGTCATCAACGCTAAAATCACGGCGATGCTTACCTTTTGCGGCAACAGAAAACGCTAAAACCACTCCCCTGCGAGAAGGCGGGAGAACAAAAAAACATTGACCAACAAAAGATGTTTGATGTTACACCTCCGCGCCCAACCGGAATTCACCAAGAGAGGAAAATGTATGGCAACAAAAATTGCTTCGGAGTTACCCAAAGAAAATTTTGATAAGAGGGTGCTACAAAAATCGTTTTTGGCGGTTAGTGTCAGCAAGAAAGAACTTTCCGAACATCTCCGTTCTCTCCCAGATTTAGCTTCAGAGGCCGCCGTGATGGAAACGGTCTTGGAAGAGGATTTACCAGAAGAAGAATCCACCGAAGAGTGTTAGTCGATACCCATTCTCATATAGAAATGTCCGATTTTACTTCCGATTTAGGGGAGGTTGTTGCTCGTGCCCAGGGTTGTAGTGTTGGTGCGATCATCTGTGTGGGCTTGAACCTTTCCGATTCGGCAAGGGCGGTACAATTGGCGCAGGAATATCCGTGCATCTATGCCACGGTGGGGGTTCATCCCCATGATGCGCAGAGCATCGTTGCCGCTACCTATCCGCAGTTAGAAGAGCTGGCGCAATCTGCCAAGGTCGTTGCCTATGGCGAAATTGGTTTAGATTTTTTCCATGACCTTTCCCCCCGTGCCGTTCAGCGGGAGAGGTTTGCCGAGCAATTGGCAATCGCAGCGCGGTTGGGGTTGCCCGTTGTCATCCATGACCGCGATGCTCATGCGGAGACATTGGCAATTATTCGGTCTTCTCCCCACCGTCGCGGTGGTGTTTTTCATTGTTTTTCGGGAGATGTTGCTTTTGCCCGCCAGTGCCTTGATGAAGGTTTCTACATCTCCATTACGGGGGTAGTAACCTTTCCCAAGGCGCAAGAATTGCGCGAGGTGGTGGAGTTTGTACCGTTATCACGATTGTTAATTGAAACCGATTGTCCTTTTTTGACGCCAAGGCCACATCGCGGGAAGCGCAACGAGCCAGCCTATGTTAGCTTGGTGGCACAAGCTCTGGCAGAAATAAAAGGCATAACAGTAGCAGAGGTGGCTTTGACCACCACCGCCAACGCGGAAAAACTCTTTGGAATTAGTTTACGGGAGGAAGGTTCTCAAGATGGCTAGAGAAGTTGCGCTCATTTCTGGCGGCGAGATTCGTAATAAGGAACGATTTATTCCCTTTCTGATGGGACAAAAGGCAACGGTCATTTGTGCCGATAAGGGCGCTAATCACCTAGCTGGTGGCAAACTAGTTCCTGAT
Source organism: Deltaproteobacteria bacterium (assembly GCA_021737325.1). Classification (GTDB taxonomy): domain Bacteria; phylum Desulfobacterota; class Syntrophia; order Syntrophales; family JAIPED01; genus JAIPED01. The sequence continues at coordinate 13,419 of JAIPED010000001.1, read as the reverse complement.
CTTATTGTGGGAGACATGGATTCCATTTCCGCCGAGATGCTTGATGTTTTTACTAAAAAAGGAGCGGATATTGAGCGCCACCCTTCTCATAAAGACCAAAGCGATACCGCCCTAAGTCTGCAAGCTGCACTCTTGCTCAAGCCTAAGAGGATTAGCATCTACGGAGCACTAGGCGGAAGGATCGACCATGCGTTGGCAAATATTGCCCTGCTGGGCAGTAAAACCGCGGGGACCATGCTACGGATTGTGGAGGACGATTGCGAGCTTTTTGTCGTTTCGGCAAATCGGCAAATCCAAGGATTTCCCGGCCAGTTGGTTTCTTTCTTGCCCTTCGGAGGCAGCGCACAGGGGGTTACCCTTTCTGGTTTTGAGTATGAGTTGCTCAACGGTGCCTTAAAGACGGATGAACCAATTGGCATTAGTAATAGACTAATAGGTACGCAGGGTGTTGTCTCTATCCGTCATGGGCAGTTATTGGTGGTTCAACACTTCAAGGATCCGCTATGGTAGCGGAACCAAGGGTATTAAGCATTGCGGGCTCCGACCCTTCGGGTGGGGCGGGGATGCAGACGGATATTCGCACAATAACACTATTAGGCGGTTACGCGCAGGGGGTCCTCACCGCGCTTACCGCGCAGAATAAAGACGGCATCGTGGCAATGCAAATCCTCCCTGCTGACTTTGTGCGCCAACAACTAGAGGCGGTGTTTGCCGCAGAAAAAGCAGTGGCGGTAAAAACAGGAATGCTAGGAACGGCGGAGATTGTGAGCGCCGTCGCCAAGCAGCTCAAACATCATGCACAGGAATTGCTGGTGGTTGATCCCGTGATGGTTTCCACTTCGGGTACGCGCTTGCTTTCCCTTGAAGGGGTGCAAGCCTTGCAGCAGGAGCTTTTGCCTCTGGCCTGGGTGATAACGCCCAACATTCCCGAAGCGGAGGTGTTAACGGGCTTGCAGATAACTTCCCTTCCTGAAGCCAGAGAAGCAATGGTGAAGTTACGAGGACAAGGGGCCCAAAAGGTTGTTTTAACCGGCGGGCATTGGGCGGGCGATTATGCGGTGGATATCCTGTTTGACGGGAAAGAATTTCAGATTTTTTCCGCGCCCTTTATCGCTGCTGCCAACAATCATGGAACGGGTTGTGCTTTTGCTAGCGCCTTGGCCTGTTTTCTGGCCCGTGGCGAAGGGCTAGCCACAGCGGTGGAATTGGCGAAAAACTTTGTCCGAGGCAGGCTAATTGCTGGGGATGTTTCGTAAAAAGGAAAGGAAGGATGACAATGACGACACTACAACAGGCCCTTGCGGGCAGAATAACTGCGGATATGGAATTGTGCGCTAAAGCCGAAGGCGTTAGTGCAGAGTATATCAGAGAAGGCATTGCCAAGGGCACGATTGTCCTTACCAAGAACAATAGGCATCAGGCTATCGCGCCGCTTGCCATTGGCAAAGGTTTAAGGACGAAGGTCAATGCCAACATCGGCACCTCCCGCGATCGGTTAGACTGGGAAAAAGAGTTGGAAAAGATGCGGGTTGCCATTGAGGTTGGCGCCGATGCCATTATGGATCTTTCCACGGGTGGGGATTTACGCCAAATACGGCAGAACATAATCGCCGCCTCTTCCGTTGCCATTGGCACCGTGCCGATTTATCAAGTTGTTTCCCTGCTTTTGGGCGCGGGAAAAAGCCTCTTGGAGATGACGGCGGATGATCTTTTTCAAGCGATAGCCGATCATGGCGAGGATGGTGTTGATTTTATCACCGTCCACTGCGGCGTTACCCAACACACCGCCAGCCTTGCCACCACTGACAATCGTAAACTGGGGATTGTTAGCCGTGGTGGCTCCATCACCGCGAATTGGATGCGTCATCACCAGCGCGAAAACCCCCTCTACGAACAATTCGACCGTCTGCTGGATATCGCTTATCACTTTGATATGACGCTATCGTTGGGCGATGGCTTAAGGCCTGGTTGCCTTGCTGATGCCACGGATAGGGGGCAGATAGAAGAGTTAGCGTTACTGGGTGAATTGGCGCGACGGGCGCGGGCGCGGGGAGTAATGGCGATGATTGAAGGTCCTGGACATGTGCCCCTACGGGATATTGAAGCGAACATCATCTTGCAAAAGCAGCTATGCGATGGTGCGCCATTCTATGTTTTAGGACCGCTACCAACTGATATTGCTCCTGGCTACGACCATATTACCTCCGCGATTGGCGGGGCAATAGCGGCGTCAGCCGGTGCGGATTTTCTCTGTTATGTAACCCCTGCCGAACATCTGCGCCTTCCTCTCTTGCAGGATGTTCGCGATGGTGTTGTTGCCGCCAAAATTGCCGCGCATATCGCTGATATTGCCAAGGGTGTTCCCAACGCCAGGGAGCGGGACGATAAAATGGCGCATTTTCGCAAGGTGTTTGATTGGGAAGGGCAGATCAGCGTTTCCCTTGACCCCGCCAAGGCGAGGGAGCTTTTGGAAACGAGCGATAGCGCACAAAAAGAGGGTTGTACAATGTGCGGCGATCTCTGTGCGATTAAGATGGGGAAGTAATCGTACTGCTGGCGTTGTTATTCTTGCCGCGACGGTATTGCAGCATCCCAAACAACATCAGAGGGACGGCGGAGAAATTCCAAGATAGCATCCATGAGGCTATTTATTTTTTGGTAGCGATCTTGGCTGGCGGCAAGGATTGTCGTTGCAGTTTGGACATACTCCGCAGCAACCAATTCCTCCCCACAGTTGGCAATAATCTCCTGAACCGTTGAAGCCGTTGCTTCCAGATGGAACTGAAGCCCGATAACGCGCTGACCCAGTTGAAACGCTTGGTTGGCACAAGCCCTGCTACTAGCGAGCCTCTGTGCCCCCGTGGGAAGCTCAAAGGTTTCTCCGTGCCAATGGAATACCGTTTCTGTTGCGGGGAAGTGAAAAAGCCCCGTACTGGCGGCAATAGCTTCGTCGTGGCTAGTTCCCTGTATGGGGAACCAGCCAATCTCTTTTTTTGCCTGGCGAAAAACCCTGGCGTGCAGGGCGCTGGCGATGAGTTGGGCGCCTAAACAAATGCCGAGCACCGATTTACCGGCTTCAATTGCCTCACGAATGAGGTGTTTTTCCTGTACCAGCCAAGGGAACTTCTCCTCGTCGTTGACGCTCATAGAGCCTCCAACGATTATCAGAAAATCAAATTCTGTTACTACGGGTAAGCGCTCGCCAGCAAAAAGTCGGGATCCAGTTATCGTATCGCCCCAAAGTTGGAGCCTAGGGGCAATGCTGCCTAAACCTTCGAAGGGAACATGTTGTAGGTAGTGTGTGCGCATCTTCTTTCTTCTCGGCGCTATTGGATTTGTAGCCCTACGGCTTGCCATCCACAAAGTTGCTGACGATTTTGTAGCCGTTCAGTAAATCGCGCACCGGCAGGCGTTTTTTATTTGCCACCTGTACCTCTCGTAGCAAGACGAATCCATCAATTGCGGCAATGGGTAGCCCCGCGGCAGTTAGTGGCATAATTTTGCCAACAGGTTCTCCGTGGTTGATTTCTTGAAACCCCGCCACATAGACATTCCAGCGCCTGCCATCAATAAAGGTATATGCCGCGGGGTTTGGGGATAGTCCACGGACCAAATTGGCGATTCTCTTTACGGGTAGCGCCCAATCAATCTGTCCTAGCTCCTTAGTAATCAGCGGTGCGTAGGTTGCTTGGCGATCATCCTGCGGGAGATAATGCGCCTTACCAGTGGCGATTAGGGTAATTGCTCGTATGAGCATGCTTCCCGCTAGGGTAGCGTAACGGGCTAAAAGCGAGCCGTAGTCATCGTCGGGCAAGATTGGCACCACCTCTTGCAGAACAACATCGCCGGTGTCGATGCCCTCATCCATCCGCATGATGGAGATACCGCTATTCTCCTCGCCGTTAAAAAGAGCCCAGTTAACGGGCGCAGGTCCTCGGTATTGGGGTAAGAGCGAGGGATGCACATTAATGCAACCAAGCGGGGGGATGTTGAGGATATCCGCCTTGAGGATCTTGCCATAGGCGACAACGACAAACAGTTTGGCGTTGAGTTCCCGTAGATACTCTGCCGTAGTGGTAACAAGGCGCTGGGGTGTGATTACCGCAATGCCGTGTTCCTCGGCGACAGCTTTTACGGGGGACGCAACTAACATCTGTCCCCTGCCTGTGGGCGCATCGGCACGGGTAACAACGGCGCGAAGAGGAAACCCCGCCGCAATTAACGCCCGTAAAACGGAAGCGGAAAATTCGGGGGTGCCCATAAATACCAGCGGAGTGTTTTGGGGTAGAAATTCGTTCACTTCAGTAAATCATCGATTGGCTTCAAAGAAGTGCAGGGGTTACAAACCACCTTGCCCTCTTTATTGATGAGCACCATGCTTGGCACTCCCATAACCTGATACGCTGTTCCGACCGCGCCTGTTTCATCCACCAGTACACGGTAGGGAACCTGATTTTTGAAGAGCCAAGCCGCAACCTTTTTGTTTGATTCGCCAATGTTAATGGAGATCATCTCCAATCCCTTGGGCGTATATTGCCGATGGATGCGCCGAAACTCGGGGAGAAGCTTATTGCAAGAGGGGCACCAAGTCGTAGAAAATACTATTAAAAGCGGCTTTTTCCCCAATACTCGGCGCGAATCGTACGCTTCCCCCCGCATATCTTTAAGCAAAAAATGGGAGGGGTTATTGGCGGCAGACAGCGGGCAGAGTATTGCCATGACCAAAACGCTAGCGAGTATTAAGATTGCAACTGATTTTGTTTTCATTGTTATCTCCAGAGGATAATGGCGTTAACCAAAAAATAACCACCGACCATAATTAAAATTGCCCCCGCCATTTTATTAATTTTCTCCATCCACGCTCCTGCCTTGGGCAGGTTTGTCAATAACCCCGCCGAGGTCCCCGCCAGAATAAGCAGTGTTCCCATTCCCAGGGCAAAGCAAAAGAGTAAGCTCATGCCGAAAAAGACATTACCGCTACTTGCCGAATAGCCCAAGAGCGCGATGAGTATGGGGCTAGAGCAGGGGCTACTCACCAGCGCAGAGACAATTCCCAGAAGAAAAACGCCAAGAAGACTCTTATTGCGCTGTTGACGCACGGAACCGACAAAGCTCGGAGTAAAAAGGGGAAGAGGAAAAAGACCAAACAGCGAAAGCCCCATGGTGACAAAAAGCCCGCCCACGGCAAAATTAACCAAGGGGTTTGTCTGTATGCTACCGAAAAACACCCCTGCCAAAACCGCCAGGGCACCTAGCGCGGTGTACATCACCGCCAATCCTAGGGTATAGGCAAGGGAAAGCAACAGGCCCCGTTGGCGGGTTTGTGCGCTATTCGCACCAATAATGGCAATGGTTACGGGCAGTAGCGAATAGGCACATGCGGTGAAGGAGGCAATTAAGCCGCTAGCGTAGGCGAAAAGATAAGCCAGCAAGCGAGAGCTTTCCAAAGAATCAAGAAACAAGGAGTTGATAGTTTCAACCATAAGAGAATCTTCTCATACAGTACCTCCCCCCACCTCGGAGGGAAGAGGTAACAAAAGGGAAATCTACTTCAGGAAGCTCTGAATAATCCTGTTTACCGCCTCATCGTAGGAAAGGCCAAGGCTCATGAGTTTCATCAGTTGCTCATCGGCGATCTTGCCGATAGATGCCTCATGGGTGAGTTCCGCATCGGGGTGCAGGGCTTTTAATGAGGGAACGGTTTCGTTGGTGCCACGGTCCATGATGATGGCATCGCATTCAATATGTCCGAAGCAAGGGGCCATTGCTTCCATCACGGCGTATAACACCTGCCGGGAATCGTCCCTGATAACCGAACGGGAAATCATGTTGGAGCGAGCGCCTTTTCCGCGTAGCAAAATGCTCGTTTGGGAGGTTGCCGTTTGTCTTTTTGCGGTCATGACCTTTTCAATTATTTGTAGCGACGCGCCTTCATCAACAACCACTTCATTGACGCGCAGGGCTTCGTCAACCCCGCCGAGCTGGGTGAGTTCCATTTCCAAATGTGCCCCGCTGTCCAGTTGCACTTTGGTCGTGGGGTTCAAGGCGCGTTTCCCAGAGCCATCGCCAATGGCGATATGCTTTTCCACATAGCGCACCCTCGCGTTGCGGGCGAGATGGAAGGAATGAATTCCCGCATGTCCTTCTTGCTGGTCGGAGCCGCAGTGGATTCCACAGCCTGCAATAATTGCCACATCGCAGTTTTCCCCAATAATGAAATCGTTTTCGACAACATCGTAGAGCCCCGCTTGCGAAAGGATCACGGGGATATGTACCGATTCGTTGCGGGTGTTGGCCTTGATGCGAATGATAATCCCTGTGCCCTTAGCGTTGTTCTCAATTTCGATATTGGCGTTGCATTCCCGCGCCAGCAGGGCGCCATTTTTACGGATGTTGAAGGCTCCCTTGGGAATACCCTCCAAATCCGCAACGGCCCTAAGTAGCTCTTTATCCAGTTTATCGAAAGCATTCATCGTAGGTTTTATCTCCACAAGTTCTGTAATCACAAACACTGATGTTATTAAGATGAGGAAGCGCCTCCGCGAAGGTTCCGTCAAAGAAAAACTGACCGCCGCGCAGGATCAGTACGGTATCGGCCGCCTCTAAAAATGCCTTGTTATGGCTCACGACAATGGTGGTTGTGCCATGGTTTACCTGCTCATTTTTGATAAGCTTCACCATCGGCTCAATCGTCCAGAGGTCAATCCCAGTATCGGGTTCGTCGTAGATCGCGACCTTGGGGTTGCGGGCGATGGTTGTTGCCAGTTCAATTTTTTTAATCTCACCGCCAGAAAGCTTGCCATCCACGGGGATATCCAGATGCGAAAGTGAGCAGATGCCCACGCGCTTCATCAGGCGGAGGATTTCCGTCGCATCATCGGTGTTGGCGGCAATGGAGATCAACTCGCGGAAGGTAATACCCTTAAAGCGAGCGGGGTGTTGAAAGCTATACGCAATACCCGCTTGGGCGCGCTCGTTGACGGGCTTGGCGGTAATATCCACCCCATCAAGAATAATTTTCCCCGCCGTGGCAGCATAGATACCCATAATCAGCTTGGCGAGCGTTGTTTTGCCGCTACCATTGGGGCCCGTGATGGCATAAAACCGCCCCTTCTGGAAACGGTAGGACATTGCGGGAATGATCTCCTGGCTGGCCCCGTTGTTGTTTACGGCATAACGCAGGTCTTTAACTTCCAACATGGGATGGTTTTCTCCTTTTAGTGGTTGGCTAACCCTGTGGGAGGGCAGTGGCTACGCAATGTTTCCCGTTTTCGTCAAGGTGATTATGGCGTACCTCCTTGGTGGGGGATGCCCCTCTTGTCATTTTGCGGGGCGGATGCGAAGCGAAACTTTCAGCAAGAGCAATTTTTCTCTTCGGTTATTTAGAGTGGCAAGAAGTAGGGCGCAATATCCAATCATACAAAGGGAGCATTCCTGCTCTCTGAATCTTGTATGAGGCAGGCCTGTAGGCGGCTAACCGCCTACAGGGATGGGTTATTTTTATGGCACAGGGCGGTGTAAATGACACTTCCCCAATGGCGCACCGCATAAAAGTGATGTGCACCAATAACCCCTGGGCATTTTGGGAAAAGCTATGTCATTTCGAGTCAGAGAAACGCACCTTTGTCATTTCGAGCGAGTGTAACGAGCGAGAAATCTTGTTCTTAGGTTGGCTTGATAGCCTTAAGATTGCTCCCTACGGTCGAAATGACAGAAGGGGGTGGTCGAAATGAGAACAAACGGTGTTCGAAATGATGCTTCGCCAAAGGCACACCACCAACGGTACGCGGCAATGACGCAGGGCGGTGAAAATGGCACACGGCGGTTGAAATCGCACCGCCGATGACACTTCGCGGCTGGGGTGCTTTATCCCATAATGGAATAAGGCATAACCTATTCAAAAATATGCTTTCATCTCGGAAAGTATGTTCAGTGTGTGATAATTTTTAGTAACGGTTAGATGATTTTGGGGTTGTGAAAAATGGAGAGCCCTATTATCTGGTGCGAGTTACCGTGGCGGGGGAAGAGTTAGCAAAGCTCCAAGGCCGCGAAATAGTGCCTGGTATGCCCGTGCAGGTATATGCCGATGCTGGTAGCAGAACATTTTTGCAGTATCTTTTTGATCCCATTTCCAGTTTGTTGCGCAAGAGCCTAAGGGAGGATTGATTGGGCGGTTCAGCTTCCTGCGGGTAACACGCCATGGGTAGAAACAGACAGGGAGGACTAAGTGAATGGCAGAGGCGCGATGTACAATATGCCACAGAGCACTAAAACTCGATACCGCCACCGTTCAAAACTACGACGATCTGGCGAATCGCCTTTGCCTGTTTCATCGGGCAAAGGATGACTGGTATGAAGCTGTTACAACCCCTGAAGGAAGTGAGACCCGCAACTGGGATAAATCATGGCAGAAGGTCGGTCGCTTCTGGCAGCGCCTCCGCGAAGAAATAATAGTGGAGACGGATGTCGTAGAAGACTACGATTTTTCTCGTTTCATTTTTCCTCCAGTTACGGACGCGAACAAGAACTTCGGACTTTACGATAAATGTTTTTCTAAGCCCGTTTCTTTCTTCAACGCGCAATTTCACGGCATGGTTTGTTTTAGTTGGGTACTATTCCATCGTGGGGCAAATTTTTCTGCTGTGCAATTTCTTGATAAAACAGACTTCGGTAGTGCGCAGTTTTTTAGTGAGGCAAACTTTCAACATGCTATTTTTTTTGATGAAGCATACCTTGGGAGAGTACATTTTGGGATAACAGATTCTCCCGTCAATGCTAATTTTCAAGGAGCACAATTTATGGGCAATGCGAATTTTTATTCAGCATATTTTTTCGGTGTTGCTGACTTTGTCTCCACCAAATTTTCTGTTCATGCCAGTTGTGCAAATTTTAATCTAGCTAAATTTTACAGTTTCACAGATTTTCGGGTGGCACAATTTTCCCGCGAGGCGTATTTTGAGGAGGCAGAGTTTTCCCGCAAGGCGGATTTTTCCTCAGTTTACCTAAAAAAAGCAAGCCGTCTGACAATTGGTGGTAGGGCCAAGGAATTAGCTATTAAACCTATGATCAACGAAGGCGGAACCCTGCGGTTGGTTAATTTGACGGTCGCTGACAAACTTACCATAGGGAATATCAACCTCGAAAAAGCGGAGTTCAACCGTGTTCGTCTGCGTGATTGTCAAATCGAAATTACCAACTCCCGCCTCAGTGCCTGCCTTTTTGACGGCGTCGATTGGGGGCGCACGCAGGGGATGGAAGAGCGTTTTATCTGCGACCGCGATACCTTTCGCCAACTTAAGTTTGCCAACGAACAGCAAGGAAATGTCATCGCCGCCAACATGTTTTACGCCCTTGAGATGCGCGAATATGAAAAGGAGCTCAAGAAGGAGCAGGGGATCAGTCAGGACGAGGTGGTTTTTACCATCAACAAGGCGGTTTCCAATTTCTCGCAAAGCTGGTTACGGGCATTGGGTGTTTATTGTGCCGTGGTTCTCGTTTTTCTGGTAATGGAAGGGGTCTCTCAACTGGGATTTTTCCCGCCACCGCCGCTTTATCAGTACTGGAGTTGGGAGAAACTTTTACTTTTCCTTAACCCGCTAACCGACCCGCGCATTATTTACGAGCAAGGAAAGATAATCTTTTTCTGGTGGTCGTTTTGCCGTCTAATTACCGCCTTTATCATCTACCAGTTTATCATGGCGGTGCGTAACCAAACCCGCCGCCGCTAGTACTTGCCAACGCGAATAGTACGGTGGCGGCTATGCATATGGGCAAAAATTGCTCAAGGGAAGTAAGCAGTGCCATTGGTGGTGGCGAAAGATCTCTGGGATAACTCCATAGGTGGAGGAGAGTAGCGTGAATGCAGCAACGATGCTTCCAGAAAGAACGATCAAAAAACTGGCGGCTGGTGAGGAGACGGTAATCGTCGCTCTGGGCGATTCGCTCACCCATGGCTGGAGGGTGAATAAGGGATACCTCCAATTTTTGCGCGAACATTTAACCTGCGCCTACCCGCAGGCGATTATTAAATTGATAAACGCGGGTGTTCCTGGTGATACCGCCCGCGATGGCTTCCTGCGACTGCAAAGCGCTGTTTTAGCTTATCAACCCGCCTGTGTGTTGGTTCAATTCGGGCTTAACGATGCCTTTGATGGCTATTCCCCCGCGCAGTTTGCCGTTTCGTTAGAGCGGATTGTGGATGGTATTACCGCTACGAGCGAAGCGGAGGTTGTTTTGGTAACCTCTTGTTACCTTGGAGCTACGGAATACGGTGCCATGATAGAAACATTCTATGCGGGAATAGAAAATCTGGCGCAGCGCCGCTCACTGCCTTTTGCCGCAGTGCATCGTTATTGGGAGTTGCAGGTGGCGCAGGGCTTTGCGCAAACGGAGCTGGTACAAGCCGATGGTGTACATCCCACCAGCGCGGGCTATGCGCTAATGGCCTCTGCCATTGCCTCTCTTTTTTTCTCGCAGAAAAGCGGTCGTCAAGGAAACGGGGCACAAAGTCCTTGCCAACAGGGGCTTTGATAACATAACGCCAGCGTCATGATTTCATTAAGGAATGTTTATTACCGATTTCCTCATGCCACCAACAACGCTCTTGATGGTATCTCCTGGGAGGTTAAACGCGGCCAATACGCCTGCATCTGTGGGGCGAACGGTTCGGGCAAAACTACCCTTCTAAAGCACTTAAACGGATTGTTAAAGCCCACCCTGGGGGAAGTTGTCATCGGGGAGGGGCATAATTCCGTCAATTCTGCCGTTTGTCAGCAGGTGGGAATTATCTTTCAAAACCCCGAAATACAGATCATCGGCGCCACCGTTGAGGAGGATATCGCCTTTGGGCCGGAAAACCTTGCTTTACCCCCGCCGCAAATCCGCCAGCGGATAGACCAATCGCTGGAAAAGCTGGGTATTACCCACCTGCGTGAGCGCGAAACCCACACCCTTTCGGGCGGAGAAAAACGGCTGGTGGCAATTGCGGGGATCTTGGCGATGGAACCAGAAGTTATTGCCATGGATGAACCCACCGCTTTTCTTGATTATCGGGCGGCGCAGGCGTTGCGGCGCGTCATAACCGAATTGCTCGCAACGGGAATAACCGTTATCCATATCACCCATTGCCTGGAAGACGCGCTATCTGCCGATAATATCGCCATCATGGGAGCGGGTAAAATTTTATGTAGCGGCACACCCCAGGAAGTTTTTAGCAAGAAGGACTTGCTGCAAGAGGCGGGGATAAAAATTCCCCCCATTGCCGAGCTGTTGGGCAGGTTAAAAGAGCAAGGTTTTAACATTGATAGCGGTGCGGCAACTACAGAAGCGGCTTATACGCAGCTCCTGAACCTCCTGCAAAGGAGCACCGCCTAGTGGAAATTGCTACCAGAAGGTACAGCGCCAAGAAAACCCCGCTTCATCGTATTGATACGCGGGTTAAAATTTTACTGATAATTGCTTTTAGCGCGGCGGTATTCTCCGCGGGAGGAGCGTTGCTAGGCACTCTTGCGCTACTGGTTTTTGCCGCGCTATTGGTTGCGGGGCTGGACTACCGCGAGGTTTGGTTATCGCTAAAGCCCGCCTTGCCCATCTTCATCCTCATCGTCGCTCTGCATGCGCTTGTTGACCGGGAGGGGGGAGTGTTGGTGGGGCTTCTGCTTGTTTGCCGTTTTTCCCTGCTGTTGTTGCTCAGTACGGTGTTCATCCGCACTTCTTCCCCCTTGGAGATAACAACGGCGCTAGAATTTTTACTCTCTCCTCTACAAATCCTGCGCCTGCCCGTAAACGCTTTGGCGCAGACGCTGGCGTTGGCAATCCGTTTTTTGCCGCTTTTGCTGGAAGAAATGAGCCAGATTGCGGAGGCGCAGCATGCAAGGGGGGCGCGATTGCCTAGCGTTAGATTTACCCAAAGAATGAAACAAGCCAGAATGATGGCAGGTGCGCTGATTGGCGGTAGCATTACCCGCGCCGAGGGTATTGCCGAGGGGTTGGTGGCTCGCGGCTATTGTCTCGAAGGGAAAAGGAGCCGCCTGTGTGAGCCGCAGTTGCGTACTCGGGATTATTGCTGGGCGGCGCTGGCGATAGGGATTTTGGTGGTAACGCTATGGTAAATAGGCTTGTTTTTGTTGATGCCCCGCAAAAAATGCAAAAGGCGCTTAAGGATATTGCCAGCTCCTCGGTGTTGGGTATTGATACGGAATACGATTCCATGAGGTATTTTCGCGAGAAGCTCTGTTTGGTGCAAATTGCCACCGAGACCAAGGTGTACATCTTCGATCCGTTGGGAACGATTCCGCTTGTGTCCCTTGGCGAGATGTTTGCCAGCGATTGGCAGACAAAAATTTTCCACGCGGCGGAAAACGATATCCGCCTACTCAAGCGAGATTACGGATTTACCTTTAACAGCATCTTCGATACCCAACGCGGCGCGACGCTGCTTGGCTACAGCGACCTTTCCCTTGCCCGCGTTATTGAAGAGGTTCTGGGGATAAAGTTTGTTAAGAATAAATCGCTACAGCGTTCCCGCTGGGATAAGCGCCCCCTTTCTGCCGAACAAATTGAATATGCGGGACACGATGTTTTCCACCTGTTCGCTATTCATCGGGAATTTACGCGCAAGATGGAAGAAGCAGGGGTAACCGATGCCGCCCGGAAGTCGTTTAACAGCGTTGCGCAGATTAAATGGTCGCCACGGATCTTTGATAAGGATGGCTACACCAGACTGGCGGGTTTTGCCGATTTAACGCCCCGACAGCAATCACGCTTGCGCGGCTTGTACCAGTGGCGTTTTTATCGGGCGAAGATGTTAGATATAGCCGTTTATCGGGTGATGTCCGATAGTGAGTTGGTTAATTTGGCGAATGGCGATAGCGCCGATGAGCGTTAAGGGTTTCTTGATAAGGGGTGTTCCCCGCCGCGATATCGTCCTTTTCCAACACCTGCTGGAGGGCTATGAGGGCATTTTTAGCGTTACCACCATCAACCCGCAGGAAGGGATAATGCGGGTGGAGATCATGACCGGCTTTGAGGCAGAAGCGCTACAGATACTTGCGGAGGTGCAACAGAACATTCGGTTTACGCAGATTGCTCCCGTTTCTGAGGGTACCTAACCAAAAAACTGCGCACTTTTTTTAAAGTATCCCCAGCGTCCCGCCAAGGTGGCGTTGGGGGAAAAATAAAATGACCAAGGAGCATAGTGATGGGAAAACTACTAATAGACACCACAAAATGTAACCGCGATGGGATCTGTGTGGCAATCTGTCCGGCAAAATTGTTTGAACGCAAGGAGAAGGATTCCTTTCCTACGCATGTTAGCGATGCCGCGACCATTTGCATTGATTGCTACCACTGTGTAGCCGCCTGCCCCAGCGGGGCGCTTACCATTGGCGAAGTTGGTGCGCAGGAATGCGACCCCCTTGC
>JAIPED010000033.1 GCA_021737325.1 Deltaproteobacteria bacterium | reverse complement strand
TTTTCAATGAGGGCGGTAAAAAACAGCGGATTGGTAACCCTATCATTATATTTCTTTGAATCTTATCCCAAGGGCATGGATAATCGCAGCAAGATTTCAGCTATCATGCGAACTGCTTTGCCATCTGCGGCAAAGGCTTTGTGATCATTGGTTTTTCTCGGGGCAATGGTACTACGGGTTTGCCGATAGTCGTACGACGGTTTTTTCAAGGGAATCAAGGTCATCGACAAAAATGCCATCAAGTTGAGGAGCCATCTTTTTTATAAGCGGCAACAGAACGCTCTTCGCACCTATTTCCACAACCGTGTTAACACCAGCAGCCACTATCATTTGCGAACAGGTATTCCATTGAACAGGCGAAGTTAAATGTCTTACCAAAAATTCTTTGGTGTTCTCCTTCTTGTGGAGAACGCTGGGACAATAATTTGCTAAAACGGGAAAGGCGGGGTCTTTTAACGACAATTTTTCTAAATCTTTGTCCAATTTTCCTGCGGCGGTTTCCATCAAGGAAGAATGGCAGGGGGCGTTAACCGGCAATAAGATGGCGCGGGATTTTTCCGTTTTTCCGACCAACTCTGCTACTTTTTGTAGCGCTTCAAGGTGCCCTGAAATGACAATCTGTTTTTCTGCATTGATGTTAGCAACCTCCGCGATAAAATTCTGTCTCGTAACCTCTTGGCAAGTTGTAGCTACCGTGTCGAGCGTCGCGCCCACTAACGCCATCATGGCGCCATTGCCCTCATTAGCAGCTTCCTGATGGTAGCGAGCACGGGCGTGCACCAACTCTACCGCTTCTTGCAGACGGGGAAACACCTCGGCGAAGTACAGGGCGGCGTATTCACCCAGGCTGTGCCCTGCTAACAGGGTTGGTTGTAGCGGCATTCGGTGTTTGAACAAATCGCAGAGCGCTGCCTGCATGGTGAAGATGGCGATTTGCGAGTAAAGCGTTAGCGCCAGCTTTTCTGGTGGCCCACTGGCGCAGATCTCTTTTATTGGTATTCCTGTAACATCCGCCACAAGGGAAAAAACATTCCTTGCTGTTGGGGAGCTTTCCAATAGCTTGTTTCCCATGCCGACGAATTGGGAACCCTGTCCGGGAAAAACAATGGCGTATTTTTTTTCCATAACATCCTTCCTGTAAAGCAAGGCTCCAGCGGAAGAGTAACAACCCCACTCCCTTTTTGTAAAGCGGTAGTGGTGAGGGTCTCCTCCTTGAGGTGCCCCTAGGTTTGCAACGAACCGATAAGGGAGTTGACATCCGTTATCTGGGACATTGCCAAATAGCGTTCAATACCATCAGTTATCTCCATCGTTGCCCGCGGGTTGATGAAGTTTGCTGTGCCCACTTGGATTGCAACTGCCCCCGTGATAAGAAACTCCAAAGCATCGGTGGCGTTCATTATTCCCCCAATTCCAATAAGAGGGAGGGAAACAGCTTTTCTTACCTGCCAGAGCATTCTTAAGGCGATGGGTTTGATCGCCGGGCCGGACAACCCGCCGGTAATGTTTTGCAGATGGGGCCTTCTGTGCTTAATATCCACCGACATGCCGGTAAGCGTGTTAATCAGTGAAATCGCATCGGCGCCGCCGTCGGCAACCGCCTTGGCGATGCTGGCAATGTCGGTAACATTGGGAGTGAGCTTGACGATAAGGGGAAGCTTTGTCGCCCTACGAACAAGGCTGGTAATATGTTGCGCCATCTTATGGTCAACGCCAAAATGAACGCCGCCCTCTTTCACATTGGGGCAAGAGATATTCACTTCCAACGCGGCAACTCCAGGAACGCCATCAAGTCTTGTCGCAAGCTCGGTGTATTCCTTCGCATCTTCCCCGAAGACATTAACGATAATGGGGGTGTTATAACGGGACAGGGGCGGGAGTTTTTGAGAGATGAACGCATCCAAGCCCACATTTTGTAAACCGATGGCGTTGAGCATTCCCCCTGCAACCTCCACTATTCTAGGCGGTGGGTTGCCTTTTCGTGGTTGTAGGGATATTCCCTTAACTACGATCGCACCGAGGCGATTAAGATCGCAAAAATCGGCAAACTCTTCTCCATAACCAAAGGTTCCCGAAGCCGTCATAACGGGGCTTTTTAAGTGTAGGCTGCCAATTTTTACTTCCATGTTAATTTTGCCGTTCATCGATAGGCTCTTTTCACTTTATAGATAGAGATTTCCGCTATTTGTTTTCCCAAACAACATTCTTGAGGGGAAAAACAGGACCGTCCTTGCAAACACTGCGGATGGTTTTTTCTCCGGCTACAGTCCATATTTCCACGGCGCATCCCAGGCAGGCGCCGATACCGCAAGCCATTCTTTCTTCCAAAGAAACATGGCAATCCACCTCTGCAGGGATCATCATGGATAGGGATTGCAACATGCTTTTGGGTCCACAGGCGTAGATCACGGTTTTTGGTTCCATGCTCGTGGGGAGAAAATCCGTAACCAAACCGCAACGCCCGTACGAACCATCGTCTGTAGCAATTTTTACTTCATTGCATATCTCGCAGAAAGTGTCATGAAGGAGGAGCTCGCCGTCGGTCTTGGCGCCGACAAAAACGCGGATATTTTCCTTGCGGAAATACTTCGTAAAAAAATGCATCGGTGCCACACCAATGCCGCCCGCAAAGACCATGATATTTTTCTTTCCCGTTGGTGGGGGAAAGTGGTTGCCTAGCGGTCCACGGATAAACAACGCTTCTCCTGGAGAGAGATGCGCCATCCATGAAGTTACTTTTCCCACTCGCCGAAAAAGGATCATGAGGCTACCTGCGGTAAAATCATAAACGCTGAACGGGCGAGGTAAGGAGAACCCGTTGACTTCAGCAGTTGAGGATGGCGTCTGCCTTAACATGACAAACTGTCCTGGTAGTGGAGCAGAAAAACTCTCAGGAACTCGCAATGTTAGCAAAAAATGATCTTTTTTGGGCTCATCAATGGCAACAACGCTACCTAAACACTCTTCCATGATTTCTCCATTAAAATGGCATCACCGCTTTGGTAGTATTTTTTGCGAATACCCACAGCCTGAAAACCAAAGTTATTGTATAAGTTCTGCGCGGGTTGGTTCCCTGACGAAACCTCCAAAAGCAAGCGCATCGCCTGTTTTTCCCGCGCCAATCCTTCCATATGTGTCATCAAAGCGGAACCTATCTGCCTACGGCGATAGTTGGGCGCAACAAAGATGTTATGCAAGTCAGCGGTATCCGCGAGTATCCAAAGGCAGGCGAAGCCCACCACAATTTCATTCAGCAACACCACTTCGTTATGCGATAGGTCATTGTGTATTTCTTTTGAGAAGCGCTCCGCCGTCCAGAAGTTCTCTCCTGCATCTTGTATTTCAAACAAGCGGGGAATATCCGCCTTGGTTGTTTTTCTAAAATTTTTCCGTAGAAAATCTGACTTATTTCTCATCATCACTTAGATCAATAGCCTCCTCAACATCGTTAGGAGTTCTCCGCAAATCAACCGCAACATTGGCCATCAGCAGGGTTTTAATATTTTTAATGTCAGTCGCATTTAGCATTACGCTTGGTGTGCAGAGCTTTACCGCTTCTGGTGAACAAAGATTGCCAATATTCAATCGCTGAAACATAAACCCGGCGTTGAATACAGTTAGTAGAGTGGAGGTGTTGGGAAAGAGAAAGAGGATATTTCCCCCTTGTAGCGCCGCCCCGTGTTGCCATTTACTATTAAACTGCTGGGAGGAAAAAAAAGAAATTTGGATGCCCTGCGGAATTACCATTGCAATGACCATCTTACGGAAGTCATCAAAGGCAAGTTCGTCATCAATGACAACGATGGCCCGTGTTCTTAGATACGGGATCCAAGCCTCTAATATCTGACCGTGGACGAGGCGATCGTCAATGCGCACGAAAAAATTGTCCATAGACGGTTTACTGTTGGGGGTTATTTTCCAAAAACTTTCCGGCTACATGGATGTTGTTCTTGCCAGTTTCTTGCGCCAGGCAGGCCAGCTCCTGCAAGTTGGCAGTTGCGCGGGCATCGTAGAGGGCAAGCAACATCGGCAGGTTAACACCAGTAACAACTTCGACTTTGCGGTCGCGCATGAAGGAAAAAGCCATATTGGCCGGTGTTCCCCCAAAAATATCCGTAAGGATTAAAACACCATCGCCGTGATCAAGCTTTTTTATTGCTTCCGCCAACTCCCCCCCGATATCATTTACCGGCTTATCCCGCTCGACAGAAACAAATCCCGCAAGCTCAAGAGGGCCTTTGATCATCACCGCAACTTTTAGCAACTCTTCACCCAGGCGAAGGTGTGTGGAAACCAGTATTCCAACCATTGCATCCCTCCTAATCGGGCTCCGCACCTATTTTCTATCAAGTGCGATGTCAAGGCTTTGTGGCGGCGCTGCGGGTAGTGGTCAAGAAGCGCTCTCATTTACAATAGCAGGGTTAAAGAACATCACCCTAAAAAGGATTCGCCCCGAACATTCCCCGGCGAGGCCGCGGTGGTTAGAGAAGCGTAACTCTCTCACAAAGCAGGAAACATATCGGTTTTGCCAAGATATTCAAATAGCAACAGCTTAAGGGCAAAACATTTTCATCTCACATAGCCAACGGTCTTCTCAAAAATATAACCTTGGTTGCGCAGGGCTTTGGTGTCGGAAGCCGTTGTAAAAAGAAAAGTATCCCTATCCTGATGATACCAGCGATATAGCGGTTTAGTATTAGGGAGCCTTGAAGTGGCGATGTTTCCCATGTTGCGTTCGTAGGTGTATCTATATGGTGCCTTCCTCCTTTCGCTCTCCAAGCAATAAAATCTGTCTCCTGTTGCCAAATTCACCAATCTTAAGAGCGGTACAGTTGCGGCGGATTTTGGAGCAAATAGCTGAAAAGCAACACCTGCTGGGGAATACCCCGCTTTAGCCAACCACTCCACATCACTCGCCGCGAGATCGGTGAGGAAATACCGACCATCTTTTACATAGCTGTGAATAACCGAACCTTCTTCGGCGGCGGCAACTTGAAAATGAACATCCAGCGGAATTATTCCCGTTCCATCATTGAGGAAAACTACGCGGCTGTACAATCCACTTTCCAAACCATGGGCATTGACGGTTACCCGTATTTTTTCGGTTTCCCCCGCGAGGACCCTTCCACTTATGGGAGTAACCCTTACTGCGTTTCTGCCAGCGCTTCTGGTGTTAACGCCGCCTATTTTAATACCGTAGATGGTCAAGGGAGACGGAGAGAGATTCAGAGACAAAGAATGGCTACCAGGGGTGAGGTTTTCTGCCAGGGATAAATCCCGTAGCTTCGTTTTGGGCAATGGTTCTCGGTCACTATATTTCTCCGCCAGCGGTTCTGTGGCGAGTCCTTCTTGGTGCTGGTGTATTTCTCCAGCAAACTCCTCTGCTTCTAAGCTCCCTGTTCGCGGATCTTCCTCCCTAACCTTTGCTGATACCTCTTCTTTTTGGGGTAGGGAGATTTCCCTCGCTTCTCCATTCAGGGTGTAGCTTATGCTTTTTGCATTAGTGGCAAAGATCAGCGTCAGACCAGTACCGCTGAAAGATATTTGTAGCGATTCATTTCCTTCGCCGCTACTTGTGGGGTAGCCATCGGTGTTTGTCCAGCAGCCGCTAAAGCCGACTGATCTGGCGATATGTGGAGGTACGGTGTAGTGCTCCTCATCCATTAAGCTTGCGAAAGAAAGATAGCGTGTTTGGGAGAGATGTCTTGCTGCTCTTAGTTCTTCTGGGCTAGGATCAAATTCGACATACCAATGTGCCATCGCATCAATGTTATTTTGGACATTAATTTCTTGGGTAACGCTGTTGGGGGCAACGACAATGCCAAAATCAAGGCTGGTGGGATGTATGGAAAGCGGTTTTATCGCTGGCTCCGCGGAAGAGACAGTTTCTCGGGTAACCATTCCCTCTTGCTCCTCTGCAGAGGAAATGTTCTCTTGGTCATCCAACACAGGAACCGCCTCGGTAGTGTTTGCTATGACCTGCGATGGGGGCTCAGATAATTCATTCGCCAAGGCAAGAATTGGGGAAGTGGGAAAGGAAACCGCAAGAAACAAAGAACAAAAAACCACAAACCGAAACATTTTTTATCATCTCCTCACGAAGTGTTTTTCCGAGATTGGCATGAACGGGATTAAAAAACAATTGCTAATCAAAATGGATACAATTTACCGGGTAAAGAACTGGGAACAAAATCAAAAACGAAGCATTTTCCATAAAAAAGGCTGACAAAAGGGGTAAATTATCGCCGCGAAGGCAAGAAACGGAGCAAAGGGAATCTCTTGCCGCAGGCCGTGCTTGGCAAGGAAGGCGATGCCCACAATCGCACCGCAAAAGGAACTTAAAAAAATTATCCAGACCAACGCTTGCCAACCCAAAGCCGCGCCAATAAAAGCGAGTAATTTAGCATCACCAAAGCCAAAACCCTCCCTGCCGGTCGTTTTTTTATATATGAAGTTAATGCCGATAATCGCGCTTCCTCCGGCCAATGCGCCGATAATGGAAGTGCTAAATGGTGTTTTCATCGCAATTGGCGCACAAATAAGCGAGACGGCCATTCCCCCAAGGGACAACGAATCGGGAATTACCATGTGCTCCCAATCAATTCCCGCAATGACGATAAGCACGGCAAAAAAGAAAAAAAGCCAGAGGGCGGCGAGGGAGAAACCGAAGAAAAGAACGGTTATTACCGCGAGAAAGCCGCCAAGAAGCTCCACCATGAGGTAGCTAGGGGAGATCTTGGCAGCGCAGGAACGACAACGGCCTTTTAGCAGCAAAAAGCTTATTAGTGGGACATTATCACGGATCTTTATGGGGTTTTGGCATTTCGGGCAGAAGGAAAAAACGGGAAAGAGCGGTGAAAGCCCCGTTCGGGGCAGGCGGTAGATACAAACATTGAGGAAGGATCCAATAGCTGCTCCGCATACCGCGATCAACATTCCCACTTCTGCTTTCATTACCTAAACTCCGCTCAATGGCGCACTTCTACAGGCCACTGGCCAAAATCAGAGATAGTATCCTGCTAAATGCCCAAGGTTTCCATAAGCTACTTTTATCTCTCGGATGCCAATTTATGTAAATTTTGAGCTATTCCAAGAATTTTTGCGCTTTGCTGCGGCCCCGTTTTCTCCTTCAGCAGGGAAAGGGCTAATTCCATCTCCTGGATAAGCCCCCCATAATCATCGGTGGTATCATCATCCCTGCCCGTTTTTCCTATAATGAGCTTGTCGGGGTTAAGCTGTACGGTTTCAAGATACTGGGGAATATGAACTTGAAAGCGAAACTTGGTCTCAATGAGTTTTTGCAGAATTTGCTGCGAGTGTAACTCGCCATGTACCAAGAGGATTTTCATACGGTCATTGGTAAAATGGGCGAGCCATTCCAATAACTCTTTTTGGTCAGCGTGGGCGGAGAAGCCGTTGATGGTAAAAACCTTGGCGTTTACCGCAATATCATCGTTAAAGATCCGGACGCTATCAACTCCGTCAACGATTTTACGGCCAATCGTGCCGTTTGCCTGAAATCCTACAAAAACCACCGCCGCGTTCTCTCGCCAGAGATTGTGCCGTAGGTGGTGCTTTATTCTGCCGGCATTGGCCATTCCCGAAGCGGAGATGATGATGGCAGGGGTTTCTGTCGAGTTAATCTCCATCGATTCTGCTGTGGAAAGCGTGTAGCGTAGATTAGGGATGTGGAAGGGATCCTCGCCCACATCGTATATGGCCCTGGTTTCTTTATCAAAAAAAGAACGATGCTTCTTAAAGATTTCGGTGGCGCGAATGGCAAGGGGGCTATCAACAAAGATAGGCATGTCGGCGGGCAGGGCGTTGTGGCGCCAGAGGAGGTGCAACGCGTAGAGAACCTCCTGGGTTCGCTCGACGGCAAAGGCGGGGATAACCACCTTGCCGTTTCTGCTATGGGCATAGTGAATGGCTTCGCCAAGCTCTTCCAACGACCTTTCATCATTACGGTGGGCGCGATCGCCATAGGTCGATTCCATGACGAGATAATCGGCGCTACTAATAATGGTCGGGTCATTGACAATAAATTGATCAATCCGTCCAATATCACCAGAAAAAACGGTCTTTAGTGGCACAGGCGAAGAGTTATCATCAACAATTACAAAAGCGGAGCCTAATATATGACCAGCGTCTTTAAAAGTTATGGTGATTTCTGGGAAAGGGGAAAAAGGCACATCATAACTTATTTCTGTTAACAGGGGCAAAACTGCCGCCGCATCTTCTACCGTGAAGAGGGGGTCTATTGTTTTACCGCCACGGCGCAACAATTTTTTGTTCTTCCAAAAAGCTTCCACCTCTTGGATATGCCCCGCGTCGGCGAGCATTATCTTTAGCAACGCGACTGTGGGAGGAGTGGCATAAATTTTGCTACCAAAGCCGTGCTTGACGAGAAACGGCAAGAGCCCTGAGTGATCCATGTGCGCATGAGTTATTACTGTAAAATCAATGCTTTGTGGGTTGTATAACCTGTAATCGGTGTTGCGTTTTTCAATGATTGCGCTTCCTTGATGCATCCCACAGTCAATGGCAAAACGGGTATTTTGTGTTTCGACAACAAAACAGGAGCCGGTTACCGTCTGTGCCGCCCCCAAAAAAGTTATCTTCATGGTTAAGAACCTCCTTTGCTTATGTTGCTGTAGAGCCCCCCAAGAGGTTTTCTGAGCGAAACCCTACACGATATCGGAAGGGCAAACAAGGCGCTTAACTCATTCATGCAGGTGCTAAGGCGTATGACTGGTTCCCTTCTGCCAATTTGTCCTTGACAGATGTCATGGCTTTATCTAACCCATGACCGCAAGTCAAAAATGACCGACGAACCTACCTATTAAAGGAGCAACAGTGGCGGTAAGCGCAAGAAGGAGAAAAGCGAGGGAAATAAAGCGGGGTGCGATTATCAAAGCTGCCCGTTCACTTTTTCTCGCCAAGGGTTTTAGCGATGTTACGGTGGATGCGATCGCCAAGAAGGTTGATATTAGCAAGGGGGCCTTTTATCTTCACTTCAAGAGCAAGGACGAGATTTATGTTAGCGTTCTTTCTTCCGAGATAGAAAGATTTTGCCGCACGACTTCGGAGATACAGCTCTCTCCAGATTCGGCAAAGTCTGCCATGAAAGAGCTTGCCGCCGCCTATGTTGATTTTTTTCTGGATGAGCCGGAGATTTTCCGCATTTTTATCAGCTTCATGCTCTTTATTGATAAGAAGTCGAAGCACCACGAGCAATTGTACAAACTGGTAGAGCAAGCAAGGCGAGCGATTAAGCTGGTTGAAGACATCATTGATAAGGGAATTGCGTCCGGGGAATTTTCTTCCTCTCTTGATAGACAGCTATTGCTAAACGCTATTTGGGGTTTGTTGAACGGGATAATCAACCTCTATATCTTTGTTGCCCGTCGCGATGAGCACAGGGAAAAAATTAAGAAAACGGTCTCCTGCGGTTTGGATGCTATCTTGGCGGGTATCAGCGCGTAAAAGACACTTTGGTGTTTGTTATACCAAAAAAAGTGCAAGAAGGAGGTAGTATGAGCAATCTATTAGTCAATGTTCGGGATCAACAGTTTCTTCTTTTTGAGCAGTTTCGTTTAGAAACTCTCTTTGAGAGGGAAAAATTTTCTGCCTACACCGCAGATGATGCGAAGATGATGATTAACGAGGCAGAAAAAATGGCGGTGAATGTATTGCTTCCCACATATGTGGATGGCGACCGCGAGGGGTGTAAATTCAAGGATGGCAAGGTTTCCGCACCCAAAAGCTTCCATGCGGCTTACAAGAAATTCGTTGAGGGTGGTTGGGCTTGCCCGACTCGTTCTCCCGAAGTTGGCGGGCAGGGGATGCCTAATTTGTTGGGGAATGCCTGTATGGAGCTTTTTCAAGCGGCGAATTACCCCTTCGTTATGTATCCAGGACTTACCAACGGTGCCGCGGCGCTGATTGAGGTTTTTGGTACGGAAGAGCAGAAAAACAAGTACATGTACAAGATGTTTTCTGGCGAATGGGGTGGCACAATGTGCCTGACCGAGCCTGGCGCGGGTAGTGATGTTGGCGCGCTGAAAACAACTGCCAAGCGGTTGCCGGATGGCAAGTTCCTCATTTCTGGCACCAAGTGCTTCATTTCCAGTGGCGATCACGATTTAACAGACAATATCATCCACCCCGTACTGGCGAGAATTGAAGGCGATCCTGCCGGAACAGCGGGTATTTCCATTTTTATTGTTCCTAAGTTCAAGGTAAAAGATGATGGTTCTCTTGGTGAATCCAACGATGTGCAGACGGGTAACATTGAGCACAAGATGGGTATTCACGGTAACGCGACTTGTACCTTGCTCTTTGGCGAGAACGGAAAGTGTGTCGGCGAGTTGCTTGGTGAAGAGAAAAAGGGCTTGAAGGTTATGTTCCAGATGATGAACGAGGCGCGTTTGGAAGTCGGAATGCAGGCTCTCGGTGTTTCGAGTGCTTCTCTGGAAAGAGCAGTACAATACGCAAAAGAGCGCGTACAGAGTGTTCCCGTTTGGGAAATGAAAAATCCCGAAGCCAAGTCGGTTGCCATTATTGAACACGCTGATGTTCGCCGCGATCTTCTTTGGATGAAATCCCGCGTGGAAGCCTTTCGTGCGATTCTTTATTACACCTCCTTCTGTCTGGATATGGCAGAATCAACCGATGACAAAGCCGAGCATGATAAATGGCTAGGTCTTGCAGAATTGCTGATCCCCGTTTGTAAGGCTTGGGTTTCCGATAATGCGATGATCGTTTGTTCGAAGGGTATGGATGTTCTGGGTGGCTATGGCTTCTGCGCCGAGTACCCGCTGGAGCAATTCTTGCGCGATTGCAAAATCACCACCATCTACGAGGGTACCAACGGTATTCAATCACTGGATTTGGTTGGGAGAAAATTAGGCTCCAAAAAGGGCGCAAATGTGATGAATTTGGCCGGTGAAATCCTCACAACCATCGCTAAGAGCAAGGAGAGCAACGCGCTTAAAACCTATGCTGGATTTTTAGAAGAGGCGGGGAATGCCGTGATGGATTTGGCGCTTACTATGGGGCAGTGGGGCAAGTCGTCTAGCTTTGTTCTGCCGATACTCAATGCTTCTCTATTCATGGATATCTTTGGCGATGTGGTCGCTGGCCATTTCTTGTTGCAGGGTGCTCTGGTTGCCGAGGCTAAGGTTGAAGCGATTTATGCCGCTAAGGGTGCAGATACAATTGGCAAGAAGAGAGCTTTGGTCCACTCCGATGCCGATGTGGCGTTTTATGAAGGTAAGATTGCTACCGCCAAGTTCTTTGCCCAAGAGGCTCTTCCCACCGTCAAGGCCCGCTGTGAAGCAATGAAGTTTGGGGATAAGACACCCATTGAAATCGCCACGGAGTCCTTCGCGGTATAGCACTTGTTTACCTGCGGAGATTTGACAAACAGCGACAGCAAAAATATTAGGAGGAAGACTATGTCATTTAAGATTAAAAAAGCCGCCGTGCTGGGGGCAGGTGTTATGGGAGCAACGATAGCCGCCCATCTCACCAATGCGGGGATTGAGTGTTACCTGCTGGATATCGTTCCTTTTGAGCTTACCGACGCGGATAAGAAGAAGGGGCTTACCGAAAAATCTCCTGCTTGGCGTAACCGTTTTGCGGATAACGGTCTTGCGGGGATTGTTAAAGCTAAGCCTGCGGCGTTTTTCACCAAGGACAACGCGCCGATGGTAAAAACAGGTAACTTTGAAGATCACCTTAATTGGCTCGCCGAGGTTGATTGGGTCTGCGAGGTCGTCATTGAGAATTTAAAAATCAAGCAGGAACTTTTTGCCAAGGTGGAAAAAATTGTTAAGCCCACCTGTATCGTTTCCACGAACACTTCTGGTATTCCTATTGCGGATATTACCGCCAAATTTGGCAAGGGACTTAAAGAGAGATTTTTGGGAACCCACTTCTTTAATCCTCCCCGTTACATGAAATTGTTGGAAATAATCCCAGGCGCGGAGACAAAAAAAGAGATCGTAGATTTCATGACCACCTTTTGCGAAGAGAATCTCGGCAAGGGCGTGGTTATCTGTAAGGATGTTCCTAATTTCATCGGCAACCGCATTGGTGTGTTTGATATCGCCAACGGCATTCGCTTGATGGTTGAAAAGAAACTCGCCGTGGAGCAGATGGATGCCATCATCGGTAAGGCTTTGGGGCGTCCTGGCACCGCGCTGTTCGGCACTCTGGATTTGGTGGGGTTGGACACGGGTGCGCATGTCATGAAAAACCTCTACGAGGCGGTCCCGAAGGATGAATCCCGCGATATTTTTATCCCGATGGATTTTATGAATAAGATGTTGGAGCAAAAATGGCTCGGCAACAAAACCAAGCAAGGCTTTTATAAAAAGGTCAAGGATGCCAAGGGCAAGAGTAGCAAGCTGATGTTGGACTACAACACGATGGAGTATGTACCCACATCCAAACCAAGAATTGCCTCGGTTTCTAACGCTAAGAAGAAGTCCGATGATGGTGTCGCCGTAACCGTAAAAATGATGTTCGCCGCGAACGATTTTGCGGGTGATGTGGTTCGTGAATACCTCTGCAACAACTTCATCTATGCGGCAAATCGTGTCCCCGAGATCTGTGATAACATCGTAGGGATCGATAACGCGATGAAGTGGGGTTACAACCACCAGTTAGGTCCGTTTGAAACCTGGGATGCGGTTGGTGTTAAAGAAGCAGTCGAAGTGATGAAACAGCTCAAAAAGACAGTTCCCAAGAAGATTGAAGAGATGCTCAAAAAGGGTTGCACCTCCTTCTATAAGGTCGAAAATGGCGTTAAGAGCTACTACGATTTTGAGAGCAAGGGATATGTAGCGTTAGAAGAAAATCCCAAGATCATTCTGTTGCCTTCGTTGAAGGAACGCCAGAAGGTTGTAGCGAGCAACAAGAGCGCGACGCTGGTGGATATTGGCGCTGGTGTGGTTTGCTTGGAGTTCCATACCAAGATGAATGCCATTGATGATGGTATGATTGAAATGTTGGATAAGAGTTGCGATATCGTCTTGAAGGATTTTTCCGGGATGGTTGTTGCTAATCATGCGGCACAGTTCTCCGCCGGTGCAAACATTTTCAAGGTTTTGCTCGCGTGTCAGAAGGGTGATTGGGATGTTTTAGAAGCGCTAGTTGCCGCCTTGCAAAATACCAACATGAGGATGAAATACCTTGAGAAGCCAGTCGTAACGGCTCCTGCTGGCTTGGCTCTCGGCGGCGGGTGCGAGATTGCGATGCACGGAGTTCGCTGTATTCCCTGTGGTGAAACCTACATGGGTTTGGTTGAAGTTGGCGTCGGCGTTATCCCCGCAGGTGGTGGCACGAAGGAGCTCGCTTTGCGTTGCACGGAAGGACTTCCTCATGGCGTTGTGGAGGCAGGCTTGAACTTGCAACCGCTCTACGCCAAGGCGTTTGAGAATATTGCCATGGCAAAGGTTGCCACCAGCGCGGTGGAGGCGAAAGAGTTGGGCTTGATTAGAAAAACGGAGACTGTCTGTATGAATCGCGACCAGCAGATTTGGGAAGCCAAGCAGATGGTTTTAGGACTTGCGAAGAATCATAAGCCCGGCAGGCAGGCGTTGATCCCCGTTATGGGAGAAAACTTCCGCGGTATTGCCGAAGCGGTTCTTTACAATATGCGCAAGGGCAATTTTGCCACCGAGTACGATATGCATGTCGCCAAAAAAGTCGCCTATGTTCTCTCTGGTGGAGAGTGCGCCGAAGGGACATATGTTACCGAGCAGGAACTCCTTGATTTAGAAAGGGAAGCCTTCTTGAGCCTCTGTGGTGAAAGTCGCACCCAAGACAGAATAATGAGTATGCTCACGACGGGCAAGCCACTACGCAACTAAAATACTATCCCCGTCGGAGCCTCTCCGACGGGGGCACCTTATGAAGGAGGTAGAAAATGAAGGAAGCTGTTATCATTGACGCGGTGAGGAGTCCCGGCGGACGATACAAAAGAGGTGGGTTAAGCGCCACCAGAAGCGATAATTACGGCATTCAAGTGCTAAAGGGTTTGTTGGCGCGCTTTCCTGGACTGGATAAGACAGTTATTGATGATCTTATTGTTGGTTGCGCTTTCCCTGAGGGTGAGCAGGGGATGAATCTCGGTAAGGTACTAGCGGTGGGTGCGGGGCTACCCGAGAACACCTCTGGGCTTACCGTCAATCGTTTTTGCTCTTCGGGCGTACAATCCATTGCTGATGCAACGGCAAAGATTAACATGGGCTGGTCTGATGCGATTATTGCCGGTGGTTGTGAAACAATGTCGCACATCCCCATGGGAGGGAGCATTTTCCGCCCGAGCCCCGATTGGACATTTGCTTCCATGCCCAATGTTTATGTTTCAATGGGTATTACCGCAGAGAATGTTGCGATGAACTACAACATCTCCCGCGAGGATATGGATGCATTTGGCGTGGAATCCAACCGCCGAGCGCATGAGGCGCAAAAAGCGGGGAAGTTTAAGGATGAAATTATCCCGATAAACGCCTACAAGTACAAGGTAAAAAATGGCAAGCGCGTGCGTGAAGCGGTTGTGTTTTCTGAAGATGATGGAATTCGCTGGCCCGTTAGCATGGAAGAGATGGCGAAGCTAAAATCGCCATTCAAGGCAGGCGGCAATTGTACCGCCGCCAATTCCTCGCAGATGACCGATGGCGCGGCCTTTGCGTTGTTGATGGCTGCGGATAAGGCAAAGCAGTTGGGCTTAAAGCCGATGCTGAAGCTGTCGTGCTACGCAGTTGCAGGTTGTAAGCCAGAAGAGATGGGGATTGGTCCCGCCTACGCTATTCCGAAGGTGCTAAAGATGGCGGGATTGACTGTCAAGGATATTGATGTCTTTGAAATCAACGAGGCATTCGCATCTCAAGCCCTTTATTCCATTAGGTTTATTGGGATTGAAGATCGCTTGAAAGCAGGGGATATTAATCCTAACGGCGGCGCGATAGCTTTGGGGCATCCGCTAGGTGCCACGGGAGCCAAGCTCACGGCGCAACTCGCCTATGAGATGAAGCGCCGCAAGGCAAAACGCGGTATCGTTTCCATGTGTATCGGTGGCGGCATGGGTGCGGCGGCGATTTTTGAAGCTGTTGTCTAAACCTTAAATTTTCACAGTGTAGTTTTTTGATAATGGCGGTGAGTACTTACATCACCGCCATTTGATTTTGTAGAAGATGCTTGCACAACTGCGCCGCCTTGTTTCCGACCGTCATTCCCGCACCCGTTTTCACGAGTGCAGGCTCCAGCGGGAATGCAGATGTGTATGAAGTAATTCGGTTATTTTCGCAAGCAAACAAGATCCTGCTTCCGTTACGGTTTGGAAGAATAGGTTGTGCAAAAGTCTCTGTAGGCGAAAGAAGGCGAGGGAAGGGGAACCTGCCTCACCCTTACCGAAGGCTTTGCGTAAGCTACTCAACGCACCAGCGCATAAGTAACAATTTTTGGCATTCAAAAAATAAACATTTCAAATATATCGGGATGCATTGTTTTATTGCTTGTCGTGCTTTTGCCCGCGCAGAGCTTGCACCAGTGAGGATGGGTGCGATAATGACGGTAAAAAAGCAGTTGATGCGGTCGTCATGGTGTTTCTTCATTTTTTATCGCTCAGCAATGACAAGCATTTCATAGTCTTCTGTCGTCAGTTTATCTTCACGGGAAAAGTCACCGAGTTTGGCTCCAAAAATTTCAATTTTCGTAAAACCAAGCGTTTTCAACAACCATGTTATTTCAGATGGAACATAATACCTTTCGTTGCATTCGAGTACTTTTTCTGCCCCATTATCATCCACAACTTTTGTAATGTTA
>JAIPED010000032.1 GCA_021737325.1 Deltaproteobacteria bacterium | reverse complement strand
TGTTGGTATTGATATCACCACTGTGGTGCCAATCCCCACAGCGCTGGTTATCTGTATTTCTCCCCCGTGCAACTCCACCAACCGCTTGACCTGGGTTAAGCCTAATCCCGTTCCCGCAGGTTTATCGGCGGTAAAAAAAGGATCGAAGATATTGGCGATGTAAGTAGCTTCTATTCCCTTACCGTTATCGGCGATGACTATTTTGATGCCATGATTGTTGGTTGGTGCGGTTGTGATTGATAGTAACCCGCCATCTGCCATCGCCTCCACGGCATTACGATAAATGTTAATAAAAACCTGCGTGAGCATTCCTTCATCAAGTGGTATCAGTGGTAACGACGGCGATAATTTTTTTTCGACAACGATATTTTTCTCGCTAATAATGCTTTCTTGCAATACCAGCGCATCGTTAATAATGTTGTTGATGTTACTTGGTCTTTTCTTGGGTTCGGCGGGCTTGGCATAGACGAGAATATCGGTGACTAAAGATTCCAGATGTCCAACCTCCGTTAAAGCGATATCCAGCCTCTTGAGGTCGTTTCCCTCCAGGGATAACCGCTTTTTGATTATCTGTAAGCTCATTTTTATCGAGGAAAGTGGGTTGCGAATTTCATGGGCAATACCGGTGGCAAGATGCCCCATCATAGCAAGCTTTTGACTTTCATAAAATTTCTTTTCCAGCGATTTTATATCGGTAACATCCCTCCTGATAACCACATAGCGATTGGTACCGCTAACCGGGCTACAGGTGATGAAATAATTTTTGGTGGGGAATTTAGGGGAGGTGGTTTCCAACTCAAAGGAGTTTATTTTCCCCTGCTTTACTTCCTCCCATTTAGAAACGAGAAATTCGCGGGTATTTCTATCGACTAACTCGCTGATAGGCTTCCCTTTGTGAGATTCTCCCCATGCGTCACCCCGATCATGGCGGACGATGTTGTTAATTGTGCCATCCTCGTTGACATCCAACAGCGTATCAGGAAGACTGTTCATAATTGAACGGAGATAGTTGTAAAGTCCTTCCATTTCTCGGCGGGTACTAACATTGACCGCAATCTCGCTTTCTAACGACTCTGCATATTCGGTTAGTTGCTTGTTCGCCTCTACAATAGCCGTAATATCTTGCAAGGTTTCAATGGCGACTATAATTTGTCCATCTTCGTCATATATGGGGGCGGCAAGAAAAAAAAGATGGCGGTCTTTGCCGTTAAGATTCGCAAAAAACCCGGTAGCCTCATAGGCGTTTATCACCACCTTGGACGGGCGCACCGCGGTCTTTCCATAAAAGTTGCGCAGGGCCTCGCTATCGTTATCAACAATTATATCGGCAATAACTGGCCGCGCTTGAATGGCTCCGTAGAAGGGTTCATACTGCCTGCTGGTATTTAACATCTCCTCACGGCGGAACCCCGTTAATTGTTCGCAGGCTGCATTCCAAAGAATTATCTTGTGTTCTTTATCGATGACAAACGAAGCGATTGGTGAACCTGCAATGATACCCTCAATGATCTTTTGCTTATGACTGAGTTTCTCTTCCCATCGCTTTGATATTTTTAGCGTTTCTATCTCTTGTTGCAATACAAGGTTATGGAAAATGTTGTAGATAACAACCGCTGCGGCAAAAATCACAATGGTTATCAAAAACGCCACTCCCGCCATATTGTTTAAAAACGCGTTTCTTACCGCACCAATAATGGTGTTTAGTTCTGCGGCAACGATAATAAAGGGATATTTTTCTTCCTCCGCCAACCGTCGCGTACTGGCAATCGCCCGTTTCGCTTGCTCGTTTTCCTGATAAAAAAGGTGGGGATTGTTTTCTATCAATTCATGGTCAAGGGGATGGAGATGAGAAGCAATGATCGCCTTCACCGATTCCGAAGAAAAAATCCTCCCAGGAGACTCAGGAACGCACAACCAAACATCTCCCTCAGGCCCCGCCAAGAGAATTTGCGAAGAAATTTCAGTAACCCGCCGTGGTAGTAGATGTGTAAGGAGGTTGCGCAAAGAAACCACAGCGACCATCCTTGAACCATCGTTAAGCGGTGCCAATAGCGAAAGGAAAACATCGCCATCCACAGGAGTAAAAGCCCTGTTGGCTTTATGAATGACCCCCTCTTGCGCCGCCCGGGGATCTTCGGCAATGCAGATGACTATCTTGCCACTTTGATCAACCAAAGCAATTGTTTCGATTAGCTCGCCATTGGCCTCATAAAAATTCCTCATCGCC
Organism: Deltaproteobacteria bacterium; assembly: GCA_021737325.1. Lineage (GTDB taxonomy): Bacteria > Desulfobacterota > Syntrophia > Syntrophales > JAIPED01 > JAIPED01. The sequence continues at coordinate 14,733 of JAIPED010000032.1, read as the reverse complement.
GCTTCTCTTTTTTTGCCCTCTACAGGTAGATGCATCGCCAAGGTTTTGAGCCCATTTTCGGTCTGTTGTAGAATACTTTTGGTCGCAAGAGACAAAGAACGGTTCAGTTTTTTTTGTTCGGCTAAAAAAAGATTGACTACCTTTTGCTCTCGAGAATGGTTGATGGTTATCGTTAGGAGTATAAGCATAACGACAACGGCAAGAGTTGCAACGATAGTAGCGATTATCCGTTTTGATTGGAGAATTTCCGCAATTTGCCCCAGTTCAGCACTACCAAATAATTGTTTGTTCTTTTTCATTCTTTCTTCTTGTGTTGGTAGATAGCTATCGCCACATATACGGCAATCGCGGTTCCTACGGAGATGATCAAATTAATCAATCCGTTTTCGATTTCTAGGACATCCTGGCATAAAAACCAGACGAGCAAATAAGTAACAGCGGTGATAATTTCTTGCATGGCTATTCGTCCTGTAAGTGGAATATGCGTACACGCTTGTTTTGTCTCAAAAGCAATGTTCCAATCCAAAAGACAAAAGGCGGACGGGTGCTACGCTCCTATCTGGTTTCCTAAGGAATCAATGACCACCACCAGCGGAAAATCGACTAACTCTACGCACAGTACCGCCTCTGCGGATAGATCTGCGTAAGCAACAGTCCGAACGCTAAGGACATATTTTCTGATAAGCGCGGCAACTCCGCCGATGGCACCAAGATAGATAGCTCTGTTGGAAAAAATGGCATCTCGGACAACCTCAGAGCGAAACCCTTTGCCAATCATCCCCTTTAGCCCCGTTTGTTTAAGCAGAGCCGGAGTAAATGTGTCCATGCGGGAGCTTGTCGTTGGACCTATCGCACCGATGCTACCATCGGCCCTTGTTGGCGTTGGTGCGGCGTAAAAAATCGTCTCATCAGAAAGGTTTAGGGGCAACTTTTCTTCTTTTTGTATCGCCTCTTGAAATCGCAGATGTGCCGCATCCCGTGCACAATAGACAAAACCCGAAAGCAACACGATTTCACCCGCCCTTAGCGAGCGATGCTCATTATCCCGAAAAGGTGTGCGAATGGACTGGCAACCCTGTAGCATCACAGTTGCACCTCCAGGTGTCGCGCCGCATGACACTGAATGTTTATCGCCACTGGCAGACAGGCGATGTGGCAGGGCATGGTCAGAATATGTACGCCAAAAGCGCTAACCCACCCCCCGTAGCCCCCTGCACCGAACCCTAGATTATTTATCGCTACCAACAACTCCGCTTCCAAATGCGCCAGTGTAGGATCGGGGTTGATCGCTTTGAGGGGAAGCAGCAAGGCTTTTTTAGCAAGAACACCCACAGACTCCAGCGTCGCGCCAATACCAATGCCCACGGTGAGCGGTGGACAAGCATTTCTCCCCACTTTGCGAAGATGGTTTATTACCAGTTTTTTTATCCCCTCGATTCCTTCGGCAGGGGTAAGCATCTCAATTAAGCTGGCATTTTCCGCGCCGCCGCCCTTGGGCATTGCCGTAATGGTGAGCGAATCCCCCGCAACAACATCGTAATGAATAAAGGTGGGGGTGTTATCAGAAGTGTTCTTGCGCGATAGGGGGTTACAGATGGATTTGCGTAAAAACCCCTCGCCGTAGGCCTCACGCACTCCCTGTTGAATGGCTTCACCGATAAAACCATCAACGATGTGTACATCTTGCCCCAACTGCACAAAAACAATAGCTGCACCTGTATCCTGACATAGGGGAATGTTTTCCTCGCGGGCAATTTCGCTGTTCTTGAGAATGCTCGCCATAACATAGCCCTCAAGCCCTCCCTGCCCTTGATGGGCGCGAATCGCCTCTTCCATATCTTGGGGCAACAAGACCGTCGCCTTTAAAAAAAGTTCTTTGACGGTAGCGGATATTACCCTGGCGGACAACTCTCGCGCCATTGAAAACCTCCCTAAACTTTTCGCCGAAATTCCAGCGATTTCCCGATGGTCATCCTATCAGAATAACGAATATCCGCCCCTAGTGGAATCCCCAACGCCAAACGGCTAATCTTCACCCCGTTGTTTCCTAGGAGGTTAGTGATAAGTAACGCGGTTGCCTCCCCCGCCACTGTGGGGTTAGTCGCAATAATAATCTCAGAAACTCCCCCCTTGGCGACCCTTTGCAGTAGCTCGCTTATCCTAATGTTATCTGGCCCGATCCCATCAAGGGGAGAAATTGCCCCATGCAAGACATGATACAACCCCTTGTATGCCGCGCTTTCTTCGATAGAAACCAGCGAATCGGGATCTTCCACCACACAGATGGTGGTAACATCCCGTTGCTCCTTATTTTTACAAACCTCGCACAAATCTCCTTGAGCAAGGTTGAAACACTCCGAACAAAAACGAATTTCGTCTTTAACATCCAGCAGGCAACGGGCCAAGTGGGCGGCCTCCTCCCTGGAGGCGGAAATAACATGGCTTGCCATCCTCGTTGCCGTTTTTTCGCCAACGCTGGGAAAGCGGGCAAATGCCTTTATTAGTTTTTCAATGGCGGGAGCATAAGAATTCATATTTTTTCCTCCCCTATGATAAGCCAGGGATGTTGGGGATACCAGCAATGCCACCCGCTATCCCTCTCATCTCCGTACTTACGAGATCCTTGGCGCGTCGGAGACCCTCATTGACAGCACTGACAACCAAATCATTAAGCATTCCCATATCGGCGGAATTTATTATTTCCTTGTCGATTGTCAGAGAGACTAGTTGCAGATCACCACTAACAACCACACTAACCATTCCCGCACCCGCTTGCGCCTTCACGGTTTTTTGGGAAAGCTCCTCATGGAGCTTCTTCATGCTCTCTTGCAACTTTAGCGCTTGCTGAAACCTCTCGGCAAAATCCATAAAACACCGTCCTCAATCATGTTTTTCCTCTTTTTCCGCCCTGCGGTTAACCTCGCCGTTTTACCTCTGTTACTTCCGCTGCGGGATAAACTGAGAGAATTTTTTTAGTTATCGGAGAAGTTTCTAACCTATCAGAAGCATCGTTATCCTGCGCCTCCAACACCTGCTGAGTAACGGAAAAGGACAACTTGTAACCAAAAAAATCCGCGAAAAGCGTTCTAAAATCTTCTTCCTGCAGTATCTCTGCAACGGTTTGCGCGATAATAGGATTTTTATCCACGGCGATATTGGCAATGCCCGCTCCACAACTATCCAAACGGGTATCGCCAAGCCAGCGCCAATAACTCCCGTGCCTACCTTTAAGAGTTTTTAAGAAGTCCCTCCAAGAAACCTTATCCAATAGTTTTTCATTTCTAAAAGCGCTTTGCCCTTCGCCAAATGAGGAGGGCGTTAACTGGGCGACTGGCGCAGAACTAACGGTGCCTCGCAATCCCTTTTCCAGAACAGATAAGCGGGCCAAAAACCCCTCCAACGGAATCAGTGGTTCCAACAACACCATCCTTAATATGACCATCTCAATGACCACGCGAGGATTACCTCCGCGAATGACACTTTCCTCTTCTGCCAATAATATATCAAGGTAGCGTTGCAGTGTTTCCAAAGAAATATCACTCGTAACACGCTGATACTCCTCATATTCAACAACTGAAAGCCTGGCAATTTCCGATTTCTCCCCCATCACCTTGCAGAGCAACATGTTACGAAAATGCTGCATTAACAGATGATAAAAATGTTCTAGATCAATCCCGGAATAATAGGCATCTTCCACTGCGGTAAAACAACTAACGGCATCATGCGTAAAAATTGCGGTAGAGAGATCAAAAAGGAAACGCTTATCACGAACGCCCAACAAGCTGGCAACCGCTTGCTCATCAATTTCCTTCCCGGCGTAGGCGATGACCTGATCAAAGATGCTCTGCGCGTCACGCATACTGCCGTCCCCCGCCTCTGCAATAAGAGAAAGGGCACCGTTGCTTATGGAAATACCCTCTGCCTGCGCAATTTTCAGCAAGCTTTCAACCAGTTGGACAACACTAACCCGACGGAAATCGTAATACTGACAACGGGAGAGTATCGTCGCGGGAATTTTTCGCATCTCCGTCGTGGCAAAGATAAAGATCACATGCGCAGGTGGCTCTTCCAAAGTTTTTAGCAGGGCATTAAAAGCCTCGCGAGAAAGCATATGGACTTCGTCAATTATGTTAATTTTGTACTGGGAAGAGATGGGGGAAAACTTGATATTCTCTTTTAGCTCGCGAATTTCATCAATGCCGCGGTTGGAAGCCCCGTCAATTTCTCTACAATCAATAGAAATGCCTTCGGCAATCTCCAGGCAGTGGGAGCAAGCATTGCAGGGAAATTCAGTTGGCCCGTTGACACAGTTCAACGCCTTGGCAAAGATGCGGGCAATGGAGGTCTTGCCCACCCCTCGTTGCCCACCAAAGATGTAGGCGTGGGCAATGCGATTGGTTTTTATCGCGTTTTTTAAGGTGTTAATGACATGGTCCTGCCCAACAACATCGGCAAATGTCTGGGGGCGCCACTTGCGAGCCAATACTAAATATCCCATAAAAACCTCAATGAAGTGACAGCCGGAAATCCCGCGGCACCCACCAGTTATCGCTACCGTTGCTTTCTTCCGAACCTGGCGGGGTTTGCGAGCCAGTGTTGCACGAGCTCCGACTGTCGCGGCAAGCGCTACCCTATAACCGCCACGATAGCCATAAAATTTTCCCTTGTGCGGTATCTTCTATCCCGCTGATAATATCACCCCTTCTTGGGCAACCATAGATAGGGGATTTACGGAAAAATAAATTGTTTCTCACCAACATTTTTGTTAGCGGTGCCACAGCTTTTGATAAAGAGGAGGTTTGTATGAAAAAAATCGCTTTAATTCTGATGTTGCTTGTATTCCTATTATTAAGCGGCTGCGCCACGGTAGTCCCCGTAGGAGCATTACTTTCGGAAGGAAAGATTGGACACTCTGTTGCGTCTGGTGATGCGACCTACACCAAGATCGGCACCGCCAAGATGGTATCTGTGTTGGGCCTTGTCGCTAGAGGAGATGCGAGCATTGCTGCCGCCGCGAAATCTGTAGGAATCACCCGAATCAAATTTGTTGATTACGAATTTAACAATATTCTGGGCATCTACGGAGAATACACCACAGTCGTTTATGGCGATTGATGATTTGTGCTGAGGAGAGCAAACAAAGGGGTGCCTTGCGGTGCCCCTTTATTTGTTGACGGGATAAACATGGAAAAAAGTTGCGAAGTTATCGTTGTTGGCGGTGGCCATGCGGGATGTGAAGCCGCCCTTGCCTCTTCACGAATGGGTTGCGAGACTTTACTTTTTAATATTAACCTTGATTCCATCGCGCTCATGTCCTGCAACCCCGCAATTGGCGGCACAGGAAAGGGACAGTTGGTACGCGAGATTGATGCCCTGGGTGGTGAAATGGGCAAGGTTGCCGACGCAACAGTACTCCACTGCCGCGAGCTTAACGCTTCCAAGGGCCCGGCGGTACGCGCCACGAGATTCCAGTGTGATAAGCAACTCTATCGTCTAACGATGAAGGAGATTCTGGAGAAGCAATCACACCTTGCCATCAAACAGTCGCTTATTGAGAGCTTAGTGGTGGAAAATCGTCAAGTTATCGGTGTCATTGGTAACGATGGGGTTTTCTACCGCTCCCGCAAGGTAATTATTACAACAGGAACCTTTCTTAACGGTTTGGTACACATCGGGAAAACGCAAATACCCGCGGGCAGAGCGGGAGAGGAAGCGGCGGTGGGACTTGCTCGTTCCCTCCAAAACCTTGGCTTGGAAATGGGAAGAATGAAAACGGGCACCCCCCCGCGTTTGCGTTCTTCCTCCATCGATTTTTCCCTCCTGACAAGGCAGGATTCCGATGAAAATATTCTGCCTTTTTCACATCGCACGGAATCGCTCTGGGAAAAGCGCATTCCCTCGTATTTCTCGCAAACGAACAGCTCCATTCACCACCTGATTCGGGAGAATATCGTGCTATCCCCCCTCTACTCTGGGGTTATCAAGGGAGTTAGTGCCCGTTACTGCCCTTCTTTAGAGGACAAGGTGATGCGTTTTCCTCAACGCGAATCTCACCCCGTGGTTTTGGAATACGAAGGACTGCATACGGAAGAAATCTATGCGAAGGGGTTGGGGAATTGCCTCCCACCAGAAATACAAGAAAAAATTGTGCACTCCGTTCCAGGGTTAGAATCGGCGCAAATTATGCGCTGGGCATACGCAATTGAATACGATTTTGTGCAGCCCACTCAGTTGCTACATACCTTAGAAACCAAAGCTATACAGGGTTTATACCTCGCGGGGCAAATCAACGGAACTTCCGGCTATGAAGAGGCGGCGGCGCAAGGTCTCTGTGCGGGGATCAACGCCAGTTTAGCGCACCAAGGAAGACAACCTTTTATTTTAAGCCGAGCAGAAGCTTATATCGGTGTTTTAATTGACGATCTTGTTACCAGAGGCGTTGATGAGCCATACCGCATGTTCACCTCAAGGGCAGAACATCGGCTCATTATCAGAGAGGACAACGCCGCCCTACGGCTGACCCAATACGGATACCGTTTAGGCCTTGTTGATGAACAGCGTGCCATGGATATCACGAAGAAAATCAAGGAAATAGACGAAAAAACGGCAAGGCTAAAGGCGGCAAAAATCTACCCCACGGTAACCACAAACGAAACACTGCTAAACATGGAATCTACCACCATTAACAATCCCGTCTCCCTCTTTGACCTGCTAAAACGCACGGAAATAAACTATGAAGCCCTCTCGTCATTTGAAGGATGGGAAAAAATAACCGACCCGGCGGTGAAGCGCCAAATTGAAATTGAGGCAAAATACGAAGGTTACATTAAAAGACAGTACGAAGAGATCGCCCAGATGAAAGCATTGTTGGCAAAAGAAATTCCTGCAAAAATTAGCTATGAAAACATCCCCGGCATCTCCGCCGAATTAAAGGCCAAGCTACAGCAAGTATCGCCCACAACGGTAGGACAAGCACAACGGATAAAAGGAATGACCTTCGGCGCGATAAACGCCTTGCTGATTGAGTTAAAGAAACAGGAAAAGCAAGGGTGAGCGAGATCCTACTCGCTACCGGCTTTTTCTTTTAATTCTTGATTGGTTTTGCAAGCGATACACATCGTTGTTACCGGTCGCACCCTCAGTCGCTCTTCAGAGATATCACAACCACACTCTTCACAAATCCCGTAGGTGCCATCATCAATACGAGCGATCGCTTCTTCCAGCTTCATTATCAACTTCCTTTGGCGGTCGCGCAGTCGCAACTCAAAATTCCTATCGGACTCCAAGGAAGCTCTATCGGTGGGATCAGGGAAGGCCTCTTTTCGTTGAGTCATCTCGGCAACGGTTTTTTCGGCGTTTCCCAAAAGATTGGCTATCTGCGCCGTAAGCATCTCTCTGAAAAACTGTAACTTCTTTTCTTCCATCACAGCAGTGATCTTCCCCCGTCTGAAAATAGGCGGGTAACATACTTTAGGCGTTTTTTTTTGTAAAGCACCTTTTCCCTTCATCCCTGAGCAAGTGTAGCATCCTTTTCTTCCAGTCGTATGCTTGCACACAATCTAACAAAGACCACCGCACAACCTATTCCTCCAAGCAGTAACGAAAGAAGGAGCTTGTCTTCTGGTTAAAATAATCAAAACATTTCAAGCACATCTGGATTCCCGCTTTCGCGGGAATGACGGTCGGAAGCAAAGAGATATAGTTGTGCAAGAGTCTTTAACATTAAAATCCCACCCTTGTGGCAGGCTGTTATTGCTCCATTGAGAAGGAATATGGTACCTGATGCTAAAAACAAGGGGGAAAATCATGCGTATTTGGGATATTGATCCCCAGCATCTTTGTCGACAACATCTCTTGGGAGAGCACCGCGAGTTACACGGCTTATGGAACATCCTCACCATTCACCACGGGGAAAAGGGCTATTCGCGGCACCCAGAAACACTGCGCTGGCGGGGCAAGTTACGGGCGCTGTATTTGCGACATCAAGAATTGGTCCGTGAGATGCAAAAGCGTGGCTACCAGCATCTCTCCGACTTGGACGCCTGCTTAGCGCAGGGCTCCGATAAACAGGATATCTTCATTGACCTGCCAGCAAAACAAAAAGAAATTCTCCAGAACAAGCCTTGCCCATGCTTTTGCCAAGATAAGAACCAGAGATAACCCCGCATTGGTGCCTCATTGTGCAGGGGAGCTATGACATGCTTGATTTTATGGTGCTTTTAGCAAAAACAACCGCAAGCATCATGGAATGGCGTTGTTTTTACCCCAGCACGACTTTTTTACGGTTAGCTTTTTGTTTGTAACAGAGTGGCATTATGGTAGCCGGACAGCATCAACAATAAGCCTCGGGGAGAATCTCGGTGAATGATGGACACAACCGCAGGATAAACTACCTGCGCATTTCGGTAACAGATAGGTGCAATCTGCGTTGCGTTTATTGCATGCCAAAAGAGGGAGTTTCCTTGGCAGGGCATAGCGATATCCTCCGTTACGAGGAAATCCTGCGCCTTGTTAAAGTAGCGGTAAAACTGGGAATAACCAAAATCAGGATCACCGGCGGAGAGCCCTTGGTGCGGCGAGGCATTGCCGATTTTGTCGCCGCAGTGTCCGCCATTGATGGTGTTGAAGAAATTTCATTAACGACCAACGGGATACTACTCCCGCGGTTGGCACAGCCTCTTTTTGATGCGGGAATTCGGAGAATAAATATCAGTATGGATTCCCTTAAAGCTGCGAGATACGCCCAAATAACCGGTGGCGGCGACCTTGCCACACTCTGGGAGGGCATTAGGGCGGCACAGGAAGCGGGGTTCACTCCGCTCAAGCTAAACACCGTGGCGATTAAAAATTTCAACGATGACGAGGTGTTAGACTTCGCCCAATTGGCTTGGGAAAACGATCTCCAAGTACGCTTTATTGAGTTTATGCCGCTCGGGGGCACTAAACTGGGAGAATTCATCTCCAACGATGATTTGCAAGCGACAATAATGACTCGTTATCGGTTACAAGAACTACCTCCCCTAGATAACGATTCCCGCGGCCCTGCCCAACTTTTTGCCATTGAAGGAGGCAAGGGAAAAATTGGCTTTATCAGCCCCCTGAGCCACACTTTTTGTGCGCACTGTAATCGCTTGCGCCTAACATCTTTCGGCTCATTAAGGGCGTGCTTACTGAACGACGCGGAAGTAAATATCCGCGAAGCGTTGCGCGGAGGATGTAGCGCGGAGGAGTTAGAGGCTATCATCAGAGAGGTTATCGCGCAAAAGCCACGGGAACATTGCCTCACAACCTCCAGCGCGGGAAATTTTTGGCGCAAATGTCAGCGAGAGATGTTTCAGATCGGTGGGTAGCGGAGAAAAAATTGAGAGCTTTGCATAACCAACACTAGAAGATCCCTGCCTCCAGAGGCGCTAGAAGACAAGAAATTTGGAAAAATAACCTAATAGAGTGCGAAAACGGAGTTTCGGAATGACCAAAAAAGAACTTGAAGATTACCTCTGGGGCGCAGCCAACATTCTTCGCGGAATGATTGATGCCGCCGATTTTAAACAATATATTTTTCCGCTATTATTCTTCAAACGCATCAGCGATGTATGGGATGAAGAGTATAAAACTGCTCTTGAAGAGAGCAATAATGACCTGGACTATGCACTATTTCAGGAGAATCATCGTTTTCAGATTCCCAACGGTTGCCATTGGGAAGATATTCGCAAGAAAACCGTTGATGTCGGAGCTGCCCTTCAAAAAGCACTCAATGGCATTGAAAAAGCAAACTTCGAAATGCTCCATGATGTTTTTGGTGATGCCCAATGGACAAATAAACGCCGAATGAGCGATGAGAAAATGCTCAACCTGATTGAGCATTTCAGCCAAATGGATTTAACGGTTAGCAATGTTCCCCACGACATCATGGGTGAAGGATATGAATACCTGATAAAGAAATTTGCCGATGACAGCGGTCATACTGCCGCCGAGTTTTATACCAACCGAACTGTTGTAAAACTGATGACGCAGATTACCAACCCGCAAAGCGGAGAAAGCATTTATGACCCCACTTGCGGCAGTGGTGGAATTCTCCTTTCAAGCACCCTTCATGTAAAAGAGCAAAAGAAAGAATACCGGACACTCAAACTCTACGGGCAGGAACTCAACCTCATTACTTCTGCTATCGCCCGTATCAATATGTTTATGCATAATGTGGATGAATTTCTGATTGTCCAAGGCGATACTTTGGAAAGTCCACAGATTCTTGAAAATGACGAGCTGAAAAAGTTCGATGTGATCATGGCTAATCCGCCGTACAGCGTGAAACGCTGGAATCAGCAAAAGTGGATGAATGACCCTTTCGGCAGAAATATCTGGGGCACCCCACCGCAGGGTTGCGCTGACTACGCCTTTCAACAACATATTATGAAGAGCCTTAATCCTGAAACCGGCAGAAGCGTAGTGCTCTGGCCTCATGGCGTTTTATTTCGTGATGCAGAAAGCGCTATTCGCAAGAAGATGATTGAAGAAGATTTCGTTGATGCGGTTATAGGTCTTGGAAAGAATCTTTTCTATAACAGCAGCATGGAAAGTTGTTTGCTGGTTTGTAGAATGAAAAAGCCAAAGGAAAGAAAAGGCAAAATCATTTTCATTGATGCCAAAGAAGAATTACGCATTGAACGCACCAATGCCTGGCTTGAACCTCAGCATATCAAGAAAATCAGCGATGCCTATTGGAAATTTAAGGATGCTGAAGGTTTTGCCAAAGTGATGAGCAATAAAGAAGTGCTCGAGAACAATGGCAATCTAAGTTTGCAATTGTATGTAAAACAGGCATCCAATACCAATGATCACAATAATGAAGATTTGATTGCAGATATAAAAGCCGGGCAAAAGCAGATCAACGAATCGCTCGAAAATCTGTTTACTCAACTTAAAAATATTGGGATAGATGTATGAAGGTTGATTTTACTGAAGATTACCGAACTGAATTTAAGGAAAAATTAAACGATAAGCTTGAAAAATCGGTTGTTGGGTTCCTTAATTCAAAAACTGGCGGCGATATTTATATCGGAATAGACAATACGGGTAATGTAACTGGTGTAAATAATGCCGATAGAACACAGCTTGAAATTACCGACCGGATCAAAAATAATATACTGCCAACATGTCTTGGTCTGTTTGATGTTTATAGCGAGGAAATCAGCAACACAATCGTCATTCACATTGTAGTATCCAGCGGAACGGAAAAACCCTATTATATTAAATCTTTCGGGATGTCTCCTTCTGGCTGTTTTATCCGTATCGGCCGTAGCACACGGCAGATGGATATTAAAATGATTGACTCTTTTTATTCATCACGCACACGAAATTCTCTTCGGAATATTGTTTCGCCACGGTATTCGGATCATACATTCGCCCAGCTTAAAATTTATTATGAGGAAAAAGGCTTTTCTCTTAATGAAGAGTTTCTGCAAAATCTTGATTTTTATACTGTAGATGGAAAACTGAATTATACCGCCTATCTTCTTGCTGATAAAAACAGCGTTTCAATGAAATGCGTGAAATATTCGGGAACAGATAAATACGATCTTGTTGAAAATGAAGAATATGGTTTCTGCTCAATAATTAAGGCGACCGAACGCATTCTTGATAAACTGGAGATAGAAAACCGTACATTCACGAAAATAACCGGAGCCGTGCGCCGGCTTGAAAAAAGGATGATTGACCGGACAGCTCTTAGAGAGGCATTTATCAATGCCGTTGTTCATAACGATTATACGCGGGAAGTAACGCCGCTGGTTGAAATTTATTCTGACCGGCTTTCTATCACCTCTTATGGCGGCTTGATTGAAGGCCTTTCGGTTGATGAATTTTTTAGAGGTCGCTCCATGCCGCGTAACCGCGAGCTTATGCGTATTTTCAAAGATATGAAACTTGTGGAACACATCGGGTCTGGCATGAACCGTATTTTACGGGCATATAACAAATCCATTTTTCAGTTGTCGGAGCATTTTATCGAAGTGGTTTTTCCTTTTGACGATGATTATATCGGTTCAGCCTAACAAGTAACCCAGCAAGTAACCACGGAAGTAAGAAAAGTAATTATGGTAATGTCGGGAGAATTGAGCCGTTCCGAAATAATGCAGAAACTTTAATTGAAAAATGATGAACATTTTCGTAAACAATATCTTGTACAGGCAATAAATGACGGTTTCATCGAAATGACCCAGCCCGCTTCTCCCAAAAGCCCCACCCAGAAATACCGGCTGACAGTAAAAGGGAAAGAGATAAGGAAGCAGCTTTTACAGGATGGGGAAGTATGAAGTTGAGAAAAGACAAATGGGAAGAAGTAAAACTTAAAGATGTTTGCGAAGCTGTTAATACAGTAAATGCATGTAATCAAAATGGGACTTTCCGTTATATAGATATTGGCTCAATAGATTCAAACCTAAAAAGAATTTCTGAAGTTCAAGAATTAGATTGGTCTATAGCTTCTTCAAGAGCAAGACAAATCATAAAGCAAGGCGATACTTTGTTTTCTACGGTTCGTGTTAATTTAGAAAGAATTGCATTTGTCGAAAATGATATTCCTAATGGTATTGCCTCAACAGGATTTACAGTCATTAGAGCAAATGAAAAAGCTCACCCGGAATATTTATTCTATTCCACAAGCTCACCAAAATTTATTGAGAAACTGTGCTTATTGCAAAAAGGAACAGCTTATCCCGCTGTGTCTGATAAAATAGTTTTTAATGAGGAAATCCCCCTTCCCCCGCTCGAAGAACAAAAACAAATCGCCGCGCTTTTTCAATCCATAGACACCGCTCTTGAAGAGGTCGAGAGGCAGGAGAAGAATTTACTGAACCTGAAAAATAAATTGCTTGGTGAACTGTGCGGTGAAAAACAGCAGTTTGGTAACGCATTGAGTAAAAGCGATTTTGAAACAGTTAAATTTGATAAAGTGGCAATTAGTATTTCGGAAAGGATCGAACCGCAAAAAACAGATTTAACCACCTATGTCGGATTGGAGCATTTAGACCCCGACAATCTGGTAATTACCAGAACGGGCGTACCGGACGATGTTATCGGGACAAAGCTTAAAATCTATACAGGCGACATTATGTTCGGGAAACGCCGCGCTTATCAGCGTAAAGTAGCCGTCTCACATTTTGACGGAATTGCTTCTGCTCACAGCATGATTTTAAGAGCAAATAGTGACAATATTGAAAAAGAGTTTCTGCCCTTTTTCATGCAATCCGATGTTTTCATGAATAGAGCTATTCAAATATCAGAAGGCTCGCTATCGCCAACAATCAAATGGAAAACATTAGCAGCACAGGAATTTTCTTTGCCTAAGAAAGCCAAACAAAAAGAATTAACTGCTGTTTTCAAGCAATTTGGTAGTGTTAGAACGCAACTCGAAGAGCAAAAAACAACCTTGCAACACCTAAAACAAAAACTATTAAGCGAGATTTTAGGATGAAACTATGAAAAAAGAACTTATTATCGAACTATTTCAGAAATTTGAGAATGCCTGTTACCTGTTCAATAATCTTGAATGCTGGAGCGCACGCGAATTACAAGAGATTTTAGGCTATACCGAGTGGAGAAACTTTTTAAAGGTTGTTGAAAAGGCAAAAAAAGCCTGTGGAAATGCTGATATTGCAGTGTCTGATCATTTTGTTGAAGTCAACAAGATGATCGAAATCGGCAAAGGCGGTCAGCGGGAAGTAGATGACTTGGCCCTTACCCGCTACGCCTGCTATCTCATAGCTCAAAATGGCGATTCCGCCAAAAGTGAAATATCCTTTGCACAAACATACTTTGCAGTACAAACAAGAAAACAGGAGATTATTGAACAACGGCTTTTAGATGTTGATCGCGTCATAGCTCGTGATAAACTTTCAAAATCAGAAAAGAAATTATCAGGCATTATTTACGAACGGGGTGTTGACGATAAAGGTTTTGCACTTATTCGTTCAAAAGGTGACCAAGCACTATTTGGCGGTTTTTCAACCAATGCAATGAAACACAAGCTAATGATTCCTGACGGCAGACCGCTTGCCGATTTTTTACCAACACTTACTATCAAAGCCAAGGATTTCGCTACCGAACTTACCAGTCATAATGTCATTGAGAAAAATTTATCAGGCACCCACCAGATTACCGGTGAACATTTCGAAAACAATGTCGCTGTTCGAAAAATGCTTCTTGAGCGCGGAGTAAAGCCGGAAAGCTTACCCCCTGCCGAGGATGTTAAGAAAGTACAACGCAAACTGGATGGCGACGGGAAAAAGCTTCTAAAGGATATACAGAAGAAAAAAGGAAAGTAAAATGGCATTCAACGAACTAAACAGTGTCGAATATTTCATAATAAACCAGCTCACCGGAATTAATCTGAATCAGGTGCAACATGGCATGGTTAAGGATGAGTTAGCTCACTACGGTAATGAACCAAAGTGGAAATATATCCAGCCGGAACTACTCCTTCGTGAAATCACCGATGTACTTATTGAAAAGGAATTAAAAGAAGCTCTCATTCGCCTTAATCCGGCAATAAAACAAAACCGGGAAAGGGCAGAAGAGGTCATTCATAAACTACGACCTATCCTTATTCCTGTTGGCAATCTCGGGCTTGTGCGGGCAAATGAAGAATTCGCAAAATGGCTACGCGGTGAAATCTCCATGGGTTTTGGAAAAAATAATGAGCATGTCAATATTCGTTTAATAGACTTTGAAAACATC
>JAIPED010000031.1 GCA_021737325.1 Deltaproteobacteria bacterium | reverse complement strand
CGGTTTATCGCCGATTTGGATCTTACGGCGGAAACGAAGTACATTCCCCAATTAAAAGAGAAAAAACACAAAAAGGTTGCGGTTATTGGTGCCGGTCCGGCAGGGTTAACGGCCGCCTACTATTTGGCGATAGAGGGTTATAGCGTTGAAGTTTTTGAAGCGCTACCCGTGGCGGGAGGTTGGATGAGTGTCGGCATTCCCGATTACCGCTTGCCTAAGGATGTTTTAAACGCCGAAATAAAGATTATTGAGGATATGGGCGTTAAAATCCATCTCAATACCGCCGTTGGCAAGGATGTGGAATTTTCCAAGATCAAAAATGATTTTGATGCGTTATTTATCGGTTGTGGCACCCATATTAGCTCTAAGTTAGATATCCCTGGAGAGGATATGCAGGGGGTGTTCCACGGTATAGATTATCTCAAACGGGTGAATCTTGGCGAAAAGGTGTTTCTGGGTAAAAGCGTTGCGGTCATTGGTGGCGGCAATGTGGCGATGGACGCTGTCCGCACGGCGGTTCGTACAGGCTCCCAAGATGTCTTTATTCTCTATCGCCGTTCCCGTGCGGAAATGCCCGCATCTCCAGAAGAAATTGAGGAAGCGCTGGAAGAAGGCGTGCGGATGGAGTTTTTAGTCGCGCCTAAAAGAATCTTGGGGGAAAACGGGAAGGTTACGGGTGTGGAATGCGTGCGCATGGAGTTGGGTGAACCCGATGCCAGTGGTCGTCGTCGCCCCGTGGAAGTTAAGGGTTCGGAATTTATCGTCAAGGCGGACGCGGTGGTCCCCGCCATTGGGCAGAGTGCTGATTTGCAATTTCTGTCTGATAGCGGCATCGCTCTTTCCAAGTGGAAGACATTTGATGTTGATGAAGTAACCTTTGCGACGAATGTGGCAGGGATCTTTGCCGGTGGCGATGCCGCTTCGGGCGCGGCAACCGTGGTGAAGGCGGTAAACGCGGGTAAAGAAGCCGCAAAATCCATAGACCGTTATCTGCAGGGAGAAGATGTCAAGGCGGGCAGAGAGAGGGACTGGAAGAAGAATGTCGCCTACAAGAGCGATGTATCTGGTTATGCCAAGAAGATGCGGGAAAAATATCCGCACCGTGATCCTGTCGAGCGGGCAAAAGATTTTGGTGAGGTTGGTCTTGGTTTTAGCGAGGCGCAAGCGAAGGCTGAGGCGTTGCGCTGTCTAAGCTGTGGTATCTGTTCGGAGTGCTATCAGTGTGTTGACGCCTGTTTGGCGAAGGCAATTGATCATGAAGATACCTTCAGGGAAGAGGAAATAGCGGTCGGTGCGGTTATTGCTTCGCCGGGTTTTGAGATATTTGATGCTCGCCTGCGGGGTGAGTACGGTTTTGGCGTTTATGAGAATGTCGTTACTTCGCTCCAGTTTGAGCGCATTCTTTCCGCCTCAGGTCCATATTTCGGGCATGTTCAACGCATTTCGGATGGCAAGGAGCCCAAAAAGATAGCCTTCATTCAATGTGTTGGTTCTCGTGATACCTCCTGCGGTAATAGTTGGTGTTCTTCGGTGTGCTGTATGTATGCCACCAAAGAAGCCATCATCGGCAAGGAACACGCCAACGGTTTGGAACCCACCATCTTTTTCATGGATATTCGCGCCCATGGGAAGGATTTTGACAGGTTCGTCAACCGTGCCCAAAACGAATATGGAATTCGTTATATTCGTTCAATTCCCTCAACAATAAAGGAATTACAACAAAGCAAGAACCTCTTGCTCACCTATGTTTTGGAGGATGGGAGCCTTGTTGAAGAGGAATTTGACATGGTTGTCCTCTCGGTCGGCTTAACTCCGCCTAAACAAGCAAAGGCCTTGGCAAAGGCGCTGAAGGTGGATTTGGAGGAACACGGTTTCTGCAAAACCGCTTTGGAGAATCCGGTGGAAACAACCAGAGAGGGTATCTTTGTCTGCGGCGCTTTTGGCGGTCCTAAGGATATTCCCGAGACGGTCATGGAAGCTTCTTCCGCCGCGGCTTGCGCTTCGGGTCTTCTTGCCGATGTTCGTGGAACCATGGTGGCGGCACCAGAGCTTCCCGAAGAGAAGGATTTGCGCGGAGAAAGTGTGCGCATCGGTGCTTTTATCTGCCATTGCGGGATTAATATCGGCGGTGTGGTTAATGTTCCTGAGGTTGTGGAATACACCAAAACGCTTCCTAATGTTGTGTTCGTTACGGATAATCTTTTTACCTGTTCGCAGGATACAGCGGTAAAAATGGGAGAAATCATCAAGGAGCAGAACCTTACTAGAGTCATGGTTGCTTCTTGCTCACCCCGCACCCACGAGGGGCTTTTTCAAGAGAATTGTGAGAATGCCGGGCTAAACAGGTATCTTTTTGAAATGGCCAACATCCGTGACCAGGATTCTTGGGTGCACATGCACGAGCCCGAAGCGGCAACCGCCAAGGCAAAAGATCTGGTGAGGATGGCAATCCACAAGGCGGCATTTCTCAAACCGCTCAAGCCAGGGCAACTACCGGTTGATAAGGCGGTGCTCATTATTGGTGGCGGGTTATCGGGATTAACGGCGGCGCTTTCCTTCGCCCAACAGGGGTTTGCAGTGCACATCGTGGAAAAAACGGGCAAGCTCGGCGGCAATTACGGTAACTTGCATTACACGCTAGAAGGTCTTGATGTGGCAAAGCATCTGGAAAGCTTAATTGCGAAGGTAAAACAAAGCGGGCTCATCAGCGTCTATCTTAACGCTAGTATTGCGAAGATGGAAGGATACATCGGAAAATACAAAACGACGGTTGTTACTGGCCGAGAAACGAAAGATTTTACCCACGGAGTTGTTGTCGTCGCCACCGGCGCTTATGAGGTGGAAACGACGGAGTATCTCCACGGTTCATCTCCTGCCGTAATTTCCCAGCGCAGGTTGGAGGAGTTGTTGGCGGCGGGGAGCAACGAAATTAAGGGCGGCAAGTCCTTAGCGATGATCCAATGCGTCGGTTCCCGCACCAAAGAACGGCCCTACTGTAGTCGCTATTGTTGTTCAGAGGCAATTAAAAATGCGCTTAAAATTAAGGAGATAGACCCCAGCGCGGATGTTACAATTTTCTACCGCGATATCCGCACTTTTGGTCTGAAAGAAGATTATTATAAAAAAGCACGAGAGCTGAATGTAAAGTTTATCCGCTATGACGAAGGGAGAAAGCCTGAAGTTACCGCTAATGGTGCGGGTGTTACTATCAAGGCGTTGGATCCTGTGCTTAATGAGGTGGTAGAGATAAAAGTGGATCTGCTGGCGTTGAGCATTGGTAGTGTGGCGAACCCCGATAACGATGCTATTGGCAAGATGCTTAAGGTGCCAATCAATCAAGACGGCTTTTTCTTGGAGGCGCATGTGAAGTTGCGTCCCGTTGATTTTGCCACCGATGGTGTTTTTGTCTGCGGCATGGCGCATAGTCCAAAGCTGAGCGAGGATTCGATAGTTCAGGCCAATGCCGTTGTTTCTCGCGCCTCAACGATTCTCACTAAGGAGTACCTCGAAGCGGAAGGGAAAACGGCTTATGTCAATAAGGAAAGATGTTCGGCATGCGGTCTGTGCGAAGCTAACTGTCCGTTCAGCGCTATCAGCGTTGATGAGATAGAGCGGGTCGCTGTTGTTAATGCCGTGCTTTGTAAAGGCTGTGGCGTGTGTACGGCTTCTTGTAGGATGAACGCCGTTGATTTGAATGGCTTTAGCAACGAGGGTGTGCTCGCGCAGATTGCCGTTGTCGCCTGAAATTAGCAGGCGGACAACTGTGGAAAAGAAAAAGATGGAAAACAATGCAAGAGGTTGAAAATGGAAAATAACGCGGAATGGGAACCAAAAATTGTAGCGATAGTTTGCAACTGGTGCACCTATGCAGGAGCTGATTTGGCGGGAATTAGCAGGATACAGTATCCGCCGAATGCGAGGATAATTCGAGTGCCCTGCACGGGGAGGATTAACCCCTTCTTTGTCGTCAAGGCCTTGCAAGAAGGAGCCGATGGTGTCTTGGTTTCTGGTTGTCATCCCGGCGAATGCCATTACATTTCGGGCAACCTTTCGGCGCGGCGCAAATTTGCCATGCTGAAGAGTTTTCTTAATTATATCGGAATAGAATCCGATAGAGCGCTTTTTACCTGGGTTTCTGCTTCGGAAGGAGAACGGTTTGCCAAGGTTATTAAGGGCGCGACGGAAAAGGTTAGGGCCTTGGGGCCTGCTCAAAAATTGGTTAAAAAAATATAGCGAGAGGTAACAGGCGCGGTGGAAAGCATTTTAAGGAAAACGGCAAAAGAGTTGCTGGAAGGAAAAAAAGTAGATGTGGTTGTCGGCTACACCCAAGGGAGCGTACCTTTGACGATGAGCCCGGTATTTATTACCAACCCTGATGATGCCGAACGGCTTGTTTTTAACGCTCTTTGCTCGCAAAACCTTGCCAAGTATGTTCACGATGTTATCTCACAAAATCGTGCCGCGCAGAAACGCCTCAAGCCTGAAGAACGCAAGAAGAAGGTTGTTGGCGTTGTCGCCCGTGGTTGTACGACTCGTTCCCTAGTTCTTAACCTGCAAGAGAAGCAATACACCCGCGATGAAATTTTCATCATCGGGGTTCCTTGCGCAGGATATGTTGATCAGAAAAAACTATCAGCGGCGGTTGGGGGCACGGAGATTCTTGATGGCTCACTCACCGGTGGTAAGGTAACGGTAAAAACCCCAGCGGGAGAGAAGTCGCTAGTACTTGCGGAGCTTCTTGCCGATAACTGTCTAGTTTGCGCCTACAACAACCCTATTATTTCCGATATTACTATTGGCGAACCTGCCAAGCCGATGAACAGCGCCAACGAATTCAAAAAGGTCGAAGATTTTGCCGCGTTGCCCCTTGAGGAGCGTTGGAGTTATTTTGCGAAAGAGATGGAGAAGTGTATCCGTTGCTGTGCCTGTAGGAATATCTGCCCCTCCTGTTACTGCCCCGAATGTTTTGCCGAGCAATCTATGCCCCAGTGGGTTGGTGTTGGTGCGGATGCTACCGATACTCAGGTATTTCAGTTAATGCGCCTGTTCCACATGGCTGGAAGGTGTGTTGATTGTGGGTCATGCGTTTCTGTTTGTCCGATGGGTGTTGATCTACGCATGTTTCTTAAGAAGCTGGATAAGGATGCGTTGGATCTTTTTGATGCCCGCACGGGGATTAATGAGAAGGATCTCCCCGCATTTTCGGTATTCAAAGAAAGAGAAAAGAACGAGGAGTTCCTGTTTGAGCCATAGGGTTGTATTGTGCAAGAAGAATACATGTGGGTGAAGGTGCAAAGATGACATTTTTAGAGAAGGTCAACGAAAGAATAAACGAGGTTCCGATTCAGAGGTGTTACCATTGCCGTAAATGTACGGCTGGTTGTCCGATGGCGGAAATTATGGAGTATAATCCGAACAAAATTATTAAGATGGTACAGCTAGGCATGGAAAAGGCAGTGTTAGAAAGCAAGACGATTTGGCTCTGCGCTTCCTGCGAAACCTGTGTAACTCGTTGCCCCAACGAGGTTGATATTGCGCGCATGATGGATGTTCTACGAGAGATGGCTTTGGAGGGCGGTAGCAGAATTGCAGAGAAGAATGTTGTTCAATTCCACGAGTCTTTCCTTTCATCCATCAAGTTTGGCGGGCGGATAAACGAGCCATTGATGATGGTTCTTTATAAGCTCAAAAGCGGCGATTTGTTCTCCGATGTGGTGATGGGTGTGGGGATGTTCCTAAAGGGGAAATTATCGTTAGTTTCCCCCCGCACGAAGGATATCTCTGCGGTAAGAAACATTTTCAGCAAGACAAAAAGTTAGAGGAGGCGTTAGTTGAAAGTCGCATACTATCCGGGATGTTCGTTGCATGGAACTGCCAAGGAATATGGGCAGTCGGTGAAGGCTGTCAGCCGTGCGCTGGGCATTGAGCTTAACGAAATTGAAGATTGGTCTTGTTGTGGGGCAACCTCGGCGCATGCTACCAATTTTAAGCTTTCCGTTGCCCTGCCCGCGAGGGACCTAATCAAGGCGCAGACGGGGGCGGAAAAAGAGGTGATGGTACCCTGTGCTGCTTGTTTTAACAGGCTAAAAAGCGCCCAGCACCATCTGGAACACGATGAAGTGTTGCGCAAAGAGGTGGAAGCGATCGTCGGTAGCGAATACAAAAAGGAATCCTTGGAGATTCGCAATCCGATTGACTTAATTTACAACGATATTGGCCTGGAAGAGTTGGTCGCGAAGGTGGTCAAGCCGCTTACTGGCTTAAAGCCCGTTTCTTACTACGGGTGCTTGTTGCTCCGCCCCCCGAAGATTTGTAATTTTGATAATTATGAAAACCCCGTCCTTTTGGATAAGATGATGTCTGCCATCGGCGCGGAGGTAAAACCCTGGTCGTATAAAACCGATTGTTGTGGCGGCTCCTTTACCATTTCCAAAACGAGTATCGTGAACAACATGGTGGATAAGCTGATGCGTTCTGCCCGCGAAGCGGGGGCGAACTGTGTTGTTGTTGCCTGCCCGGTGTGCATGGCAAATCTAGATATGAGAGCTTCTGCGGGGTTGGAGCTTCCCGTGTTCTATTTTACGGAGTTGTTAGCTTTGTCCTTCGGCTTGAAGGAGTCTTCCGATTGGTGGAAACTGCACGGCGTTGACCCATCTTCACTTTTAAAAAGCCTGCAATTGATATAAACTTCTGGTTACAAAAAACGAGAGGCGAGGAGCATGAAGAAAAGGTTACTGAAAAAAAGCGGCATCGCGGAGCTTGTGGCAAAGTTGGCTAAACGGGCGGGGGTTTTTGCGCCTGTGGATAACGAGGGGAATACTCTTTTCCAAAAGGTAATAGATGCAAATTCCATCGCCAAGCAATATGTAAACTCCAAGGATGCGCCCAAGGGTTTTTTCTTTCCCCATAGCGAAACGCTTATGCGCTATAAGAGAACGGATAAGGGGATGGAATTGGAAGATGATCAAGTGGCGCAAACAAAGCGCATTTTGTTTGGCGTTCGTCCTTGCGATGCTCGTAGCTTTGAGTTGCTCGATCTCCTTTTTAATCAAGAAAAATACAGCGATACCTACTTCGTAAGTAAGAGAGAGAACACGACGGTGATCGTGAATGCCTGCGTGGAGCCAATTTCCAAGAATTGTTTTTGCACTTCGCTGGGGCTTTCGCCCACGGGTAGCGCGGGTGCGGATATCTTAATGCTGGATCTCGGCGAGGAGATTTTCGTAGAATTTATTACCCCCAAGGGGGAAGCGTTACTGGATTGCTTTGGTGATATGGAACCTTCCGCAACCATTGATGTACAGGCGGTGCGTGAGCGAGCGGCAACACTGGTGGACGCGAGTGTTCCCTGCCGCGAAATAAAAACCACCTTGGATAACATCTACGAACATCCGCTCTGGGAGTCTATCGCACAAAAATGCTTGGCATGTGGAACCTGCACCTATCTTTGCCCCACATGTCACTGTTTTGATATTAGCGACGAGGTAAAGGGAGACGATGGCGCCCGAATCCGTAATTGGGATTCCTGCATGTTTCCGCTATTTACGAAAGAGACATCCGGGCATAACCCGCGCTCCACGCAAAAGGCGCGGTGGCGGCAGCGAACAATGCACAAGTTTAAATACTTTGTGGATAATTTTAATGAGGTTTTATGCGTTGGCTGTGGGCGTTGTGTCGCTTACTGCCCAGTGAACATCGATATTCGCGAAGTCGTCAAGAGTGTTGCAAAAATATAGGTTGGAGAAAGTGCAATGGGCAACGATTACACCCCTATTCCAGTAGAGATAGCAAAGATTACTACCGAGGTGGATACGAAGGACATTAAGACCTTTCGTTTTGCCTTTGTTAACAAAGCCGATGAAGAAAAATTCCAATACCGCCCTGGTCAGTTCGGAGAGCTTTCCATTTTTGGCAAGGGTGAAAGTCCGATAGGGATTGCCAGCTCTCCCACGCAGAAGGGATTTGTGGAATTTACCGTGCAAAAGGCGGGCGTGGTAACTTCCGCTCTTCATGCAATGGAAGAAGGGATGCGGATGGGCATTCGTGGTCCCTTGGGTAATTCTTGGCCTATAGAAGAATTGCAAGGGAAGAATGTGGTTATCGTTGGTGGCGGATTCGCTTTTACGACCCTCCGTTCGCTGATAAATTATGTCATTGATGATGCTAACCGCAAAAATTTTGGCAAGGTTACGGTTGTTTATGGGGCCAGAAACCCTGGGCTATTGCTCTATAAAGATGAGCTAAAAACCTGGGCGGAGCGTGGCGATATTAATCTTAATGTTACCGTCGATAAAGGCGATGCTAGCTGGAAAGGGCGTGAAGGCTTTGTGCCCACCGTTTGTAAAGAGGTTGCCCCCTCGCCAGAAAACGCGGTCGCTTTGATTTGTGGTCCTCCCATCATGATTCGCTTTACCCTTCCCGTTTTCTTTGACCTGAAGTTTTCTAAAGAGAACATCATCACCTCGTTGGAAGCGCGGATGAAATGCGGTATTGGAAAGTGCGGGCGTTGCAATGTTGGCAGCAAATACATTTGCAAAGACGGGCCTGTCTTTACCTTCGCGGAATTGAGCAAGCTTTCACCCGAATACTAACCAAGATTTTTACTTGTCCGCTAAGCGGTGCGGCTCTTTGGGGATGGTAAATCAGCAAGAGGCAGACGGGCAGGGTCGGGAAGAATTCAGGTAAAAGCTAAAAATTTTGCCGTTGCTGTTGTTACGCCAGAGAATAAGCCTTCCGCGGATTTTTATCTTGTCTTGTGAAGGTTGCGAGCGGGGGCGATACGCGGTAATCCCACTGGTTGGAAGATCACGAGCAATCCCAACCCCAACTCATCCCCATAATCGGCAGGCTCACTTGTAGGACTACAGCAAAAGTCGGTGGGCGGGTTGGCGCAAGAGTAAAAAACTATGCAATGAGTGCCGGAAATGCCCCTCGCTTGAGGGTACTCGGTAGCGGAGGTTGAGTATGTATCAAATTACCAAAAAAGAAATTCTTTCAGCAGGTGTCATCAGAATGGAAATTGTCGCGCCCGCGATTGCCAAGGCCAAAAGAGCCGGGCAGTTTGTCATCCTTAAGATCAATGAGCGGGGCGAGCGGATTCCCTTAACGATAGTTAGTTCCGACGATAAGGAAATATCGATCATCTTTCAGATTGTGGGCAAGACGACAATTGCCATGGCGAATATGGCGGTGGGCGATAGCTTTCAGGATGTTCAAGGCCCGCTGGGTAACCCCACGGAAATTGAAAACTACGGGCATAGTGTCTGTGTCGGTGGCGGTGTGGGGGTTGGTGTCGT
The DNA here is from genome assembly GCA_021737325.1 of Deltaproteobacteria bacterium. Classification (GTDB taxonomy): domain Bacteria; phylum Desulfobacterota; class Syntrophia; order Syntrophales; family JAIPED01; genus JAIPED01. Next base: position 7,746 of record JAIPED010000031.1, on the reverse strand, counting down.
TTATCCCTTGGCGGTGGCCCTCAAAGAAAAAGGCAACAGGGTTACCTCCATCATTGGCGCTCGCAATAAAGAGTTACTCATATTGGAAAAAGAAATGAAGCAGGTTAGCGATCGGTTGTTCGTTACCAGCGATGATGGCTCCTACGGCGTTAAGGGTTTTGTCAGCGATGTCTTGAGAAAGATGATTGATGATGGGGTTACGATTAACAGGGTTTTTGCCATTGGACCTGTTCCCATGATGCGTTCAATATGTAGGCTCACCGAACCTTACAAAATTAAAACGATCGTTTCGCTTAACCCGATAATGGTTGACGGCACGGGGATGTGTGGTGCCTGCCGTGTTTCCGTGGGAGGAAAAACGAAGTTCACCTGTGTTGATGGACCCGAATTTGATGGGCATGAGGTTGATTTTGACCTCCTGAACAATCGCCTCAAGATGTATCTGGCGGAAGAAAAACAAGCCGTAGAAACTTGTGAGTGTGGATGCCATGGAAAATAACGAAACAAAAACTAAAAAAGAAAAAGTGCCCCGTCAGGCAATGCCCGCGCAGGAGCCGCAAATTAGGAGCCGTAATTTTGCCGAAGTGCCGTTGGGATATTCCCCCGAAACGGCGATTTTGGAGGCAAGCCGCTGTCTGCATTGTAAAAAACCGTTTTGTGTTGATGGTTGTCCCGTGGATGTGGATATTCCTGGGTTCATCGCGCTCATTTCCGCGGGTGATTTTGCGGGCGCGGCGCGCAAATTAAAAGAGACAAACGCTTTACCCGCCGTTTGCGGCAGGGTTTGTCCGCAGGAAGATCAATGCGAAAAGCTTTGCGTCCTCGCCAAGAAAGGCGAATCCGTTGCCATCGGCCGATTGGAACGGTTTGCCGCAGATTACGAGCGCAATTCAGGAACGGTTACCATTCCTCTCCCGCCCAAAGCCAATGGTAAAAAGGTGGCGGTTGTGGGGGCAGGTCCTTCCGGGCTTACCATTGCGGGCGATTTGGTGAAAATTGGCTACGATGTTACGATTTTTGAAGCGTTGCATCAGGCGGGTGGCGTTTTGGTTTATGGTATTCCCGAGTTTAGATTGCCCAAGAGTATTGTCTCCGCAGAGGTGGATTACTTGCAAAAGTTGGGCGTACAGATCGAATTAAATGCGCTTATTGGCAGGATTAAGACGGTTGACGACCTTTTTGCGGATGGCTTTGATGCCATATATCTGGCAGTCGGTGCTGGGGCGCCCGTGTTCATGAATATCCCGGGGGAAAACCTCAACGGGATCTATTCGGCAAACGAGTACCTTACCCGTTCCAACTTGATGAAGGCTTATCTCTTTCCTCAATATGACACTCCCATCGTTCGGGGAAAAAATGTCGCCGTTATCGGTGGCGGCAATGTGGCGATGGATTCTGTCCGTACCGCCCTAAGGTTGGGCGCGGATAATGCCCATATCGTTTATCGTCGCACGGAGGCGGAGATGCCCGCCCGTAAAGAGGAGGTTCACCACGCCCATGAAGAAGGGGTGCAGTTTAAGCTCCTGGCTAATCCTTTAGAATACCTTGGCGATGAAAAAAACACGGTTCGTGCCATTGTTTGTGAGCAGATGGAATTAGGCGAGCCCGATGCTTCAGGCAGGAGGAAGCCCGTGCCTACGGGCAAGACCTTCACCTTGGAGGTTGATGTGGTTGTTGTCGCCATTGGCACCAACGCCAACCCCATAATCCCAAGCACCACGCCGGGCTTGGAAACCAACAAATGGGGCAACATCGTCGTTAAAAATGAAGGTGGCGCGACCAGCCGTACGGGGGTTTTCGCTGGTGGCGATATCGTTACGGGCGCGGCAACGGTTATCTTGGCTATGGGTGCGGGTAAGAAAGTAGCCCAAGCTATTGACGAATACCTTTCAACAAAAAGTAAAGGCTAAACAAGACCCTTGCATAACCAACATCATGCTTACGGCTATCTTGTGGCGAATGGCTGATGCTGTGAAAAATATAATCATTACAAAACCTTCTGGATGCGTCATTCTATTGCATTTTGTTTTTTGCGGATTCCCGCTGGAGCCTGCACTCGTGGAAACGGGTGCGGGAATGACCACAACAAGCCGAGTGTTGCAGTTGTGTAAGAGTCTCTAAACCGGTGTTGCGGGGGCTATCTTTTCCTGTCACGGGAGGCGGCAAGGGTTTAGGGTGGAGTACCTTCTAAACAAACCCGTGCTTCAGGCGACGGATTCCTTCATGGAAATCGTGGGGGTTTTCCGCAATGATCCTGTCCGCGGCTTCTCCGATTAGCGCCCTGCTGGTCGGTTCTTGCAAATCGTCCAGTTTGCGATAAATTCCCCGCCGCCGTCCAAGTTGGAACATCACCCGTTCCCGTAGCGGCAGGGATGAAAAGCGCTCAATGACAGCGAGCATCTTCTCTTTATCCTGAGGAAGCGTTCCTTCCACTTCTTCCAGCAGGTTTAAGATGTGGTCGCTCACGATGGTTGTGCTGATTCCCTCCAAATTTTCTAAGAAAAGCTTAATCTCCGCGACAACTTCCTCATCGTTAAGCGGCTCCATTTCACCCGCCCGTAGGGCCTCATAAAGGGGAGTTCCCTGGACGATATGGAGCGAGCGGAGACGAACAAAAGCGGGGTTAATTTCGTTAATCACCCTTGCCGTGGCCAGGGCATGTTCCTCCGTCCATTTTTTCCCGCCCAAGCCGGGCATGATGTATGCGCAAAGCGAAATTCCCGCCTCCACGATGTTTTTGCCACCCTTAGCGTGTTCCGCCGCGTTGGAGCCCTTTTTAATAAATTCCAAGACGGGATCATATCCGCTTTCAATTCCGACATGGATGCGAGAAAGCCCCGCATCGCGTAAACTTACCAATTCCTCGAGGCTTTTTCGCGCCGCAGTATGCGAGCGGCAATAAGAGGTGATGCGGCTAATGCTGGGAAATGTTTGCTTCATATAGGAGAGTATCTCTACCAGTTCCTCGGTCTTGACGATAAGCGAATTGGCATCCTGTAAGAAAACGGAAGATGCGCCAAAGTAAAGCCAAGCAACAAGGGAGCGGTGGCTATCGTCAAACTGTTCGCTATGATAGATCTGTTCAACGACGGCATCGTTTACCCTGCCCCCCGCGCCAAGGCGAAGGGAGAGGTTGATGATGTCGTCGGCGACGCGCTTCATGCAGTCAATATCAGCTTTAACTTCGGCAACACTCCGCAGGGAAAACCGCGCTCCGCGGTAAGAGGTGCAAAAGGCGCACTTGTTCCAGGGGCAATTACGGGTAACCCGTAGCAACAAACTCCGCGCTTCGCTCGGCGGTCGTATTGGTCCTTGTTCAAAGCTGTGCATAGTGTTTTCCTCCCTGCGTATCTTCTTGGGGGCTGAGGATAGCCAATTTTTCCCCAGCGGGAAAGGGTTTTCGTTGCTCTAGTTATGTCGTCGTAGGGATAAAATTTTCGGACCTAGCGCTTGCCCTTTCCCGCTTGCATTACGGGGGCAAAAACCGCAATTCCCTTGACCCGTGCTCACGGAAGATCAAATCCTGTTTAACAAACGACTTGGTTTTCACCAAGCTCTTCCGTCGCTTGCTTGACAATGGTTTATCATTGATATAACCGCGCTCGCGCCATGTCAGCCGATGTAGCTCAGCTGGTAGAGCAAACGATTCGTAATCGTTAGGTCAGGAGTTCAAATCTCCTCATCGGCTCCATCTTTTCATTATTTCCTACCGAATGGGGGCTTTATGCTGTTAGCCGCAGAAGAATTGCAGTTGTTGTCCGAGCGTGCACGGTTGTTGCGCGTGGGCATTTTGCAGATGCTACATGCCTCAAAATCGGGGCATACTGGCGGCTCTTTGTCGGCAATTGATATCATTTGTGCGCTTTACTTTGCCGTAATGCGGCATAACCCCCAGGAGCCTCGCTGGCAATTTCGTGATCGCTTTGTTCTTTCCAAGGGGCACGCGGCGCCCGCGCTGTATGCCACCCTTGCCGAATGCGGCTACTTTTCCCGTTCCTCCTTGGCAACCCTCAGACAATTGGGGAGTTCCTTACAGGGACACCCGAATAGCAGGTTAACGCCCGGCGTTGATGCCACTTCGGGTTCTTTAGGGCAGGGGCTTTCCGTTGCCAACGGCATTGCTTTGGGCTTGCGGCTGGATGAAAATCCCGCGCATACCTTTGTGCTATTGGGTGATGGTGAGTTGCAGGAAGGGCAGGTTTGGGAAGCGGCAATGAGCGCGGCACATTTTCAAATAGGCAAGGTTACCGCCATTGTTGATAACAACGGCTTGCAGATAGATGGTTTTACCAAGGATATTATGAATGTGGAGCCATTAGTGGATAAATGGAGCGCCTTCGGCTGGGATGTTGAAGTTATTGATGGCCATAATCTAACAGAGGTGGTTGCTGCACTCTCTGCCAAGAAAAGCGCGGCACAGTTTTGGGGTAAACCGACAGCAATCATCGCCAAGACCATCAAGGGCAAGGGAGTTTCTCTTTTTGAAAATAAGGCGAAATATCACGGCGTTGTGCCAAATGATGAAGAGCTAAAGATAGCTCTAAAAGAGTTGGGGGCGGAATAATGGCGGAGCTTTTTGGCATCAGGGATGCCTACGGTGAAACTTTGGTGCAACTGGCGGGGGAAAATCGCGACATCGTGGCCTTGGATGCCGATCTCTCTGGTTCAACGATGAGCAAGCTGTTTGCGCAAAAATTCCCCGAGCGGTTTTTTAACATGGGCATTGCGGAGCAGGATATGGTCGCGACGGCGGCGGGTTTATCGCTGGCGGGTAAGATTGCCTTTGCCAGCACCTTTGCAGTCTTCGCTGCGGGCAGGGCTTGGGAGCAGATCCGACAAGCGGTTGCCTACCCGCAGACCAATGTTAAAATCGTTGCTTCCCATGGGGGAATCTCCGTTGGCGAAGATGGTGCTTCGCACCAAATGACGGAAGATATTGCCATCATGCGCGCTTTGCCCAATATGCGGGTGCTTGTTCCTGCCGATGCGCTGGAAATGCGTGCGATCATTAAATTTGCCGCCCGTGAGCAGGGTCCTTTTTACATTCGCTCCTCACGAATGAAATTCCCGTTGGTTTATCAGCGCGAGCCCGATTTTCGTTTAGGTAAGGCGGATGTGCTACGAGAAGGCGATGCCGTGGCGATCTTTGCCACCGGCGCGATGGTTTTTGAATCCTTGCAGGCGGCAGAAGCGTTATCCCACAAGGGCATCTCCTGCTCGGTTATCAATATTTCGTCCCTCAAGCCGCTGGCGGAGGAAACGATTATCGCTTGCGCGAGCAAGGTTAAAAAAGTTGTTACGGTGGAAGAGCACTCCATCATTGGTGGGCTTGGTTCGGCGATTGCGGAGGTTTTAAGCGAGCATTGCCCTAGGCCGTTGCAACGCTTGGGGGTTAGGGATAAGTTTTGCTCTTCGGGCACTTCGCAGAGCCTTTTTGAACACTGCGGGCTTACCGCTACGGCAATTGTACAAAGTCTTTCGTAGATTTTTCCTTCCCACGGTTTTGGAGCAGTTTCGTCGTTGGTGCCGTCAAGTTGCGAGAGCTTTGCATGACCAACGCTATGTGGCAGTTTATCCAGTGGTCGGGGGGATGATGCGATGCAAAGATGCAATCATGACAAAACCTTCGGAATACTCGCTGGAGCCTGCGCTCGTGCAAACGGATGCGTGTATGACAACAACCCCCCGCATTTATTCAAAGCTCTCGTTGCGTTGTGGCGTTGAGGTGTTCCCCCATGGATAAGAGAAAAAAAAACGACCCCGCCGCCGCCGCCGCCGCCGAATCACGCACCGCTGTTTTCCACGGGGGGGCCACGCTGGAAATCAACCCGCAATTTGCCAAGGCGTTAGAATTCATTGAACAGGGAAAATCGGTTTTTATCACCGGCCGTGCGGGTACGGGAAAATCTACCCTGCTTCGCTATTTTCTCTCTCTGCATAGCCCAGAAAATTCGGCAAAAAATATCGCGGTTGTTGCGCCGACGGGTGTTGCCGCGCTGAATGTTAGCGGGCTGACGATTCATTCATTCTTTGGGTTTAAGCCCGATATCACCCCCGATAAGGTAAAAAAGAAAAAGGATAAAAAGGCGAGGGAGCCTTTTCGCATTCTTGATACGCTGATTATTGATGAAATATCCATGGTGCGTGCCGATTTGTTGGACTGCGTGGATATTTTCCTGCGGCTAAACACCGGCAGACCTTCCAAGCCCTTCGGCGGGGTGCAGTTGGTAATGATTGGTGATTTATACCAGTTGCCGCCAGTCGTAAGGAAGGTGGAAGCGGGCATATTTAAAACCCATTACCTTGGCCCCTTTTTTTTTAACGCACATTGTCTGAAAGAAGTGTCCTTTGAGTTTGTTGAGCTGGAAAAAATTTATCGCCAACGGGATGATGAGTTTATTCGCTTGCTTAATGCTATCCGCAACGCTTCAATTACCGATGCCGATATTGAGCTACTCAATAAAAGGTTCATTCCCGATTTTGTTCCTGCGCCCAAGGATATCTACATCCACCTCACCACAACTAACGACAGAGCCGATAAAATCAATGAGGAAGAGCTAAAAAAAATACCCTCCCGCGAATACCGCATACAGGGAGAGTTAGACGGTGATTTTGGCAGGGAATATCTGCCCACGGCCCTGGAGCTATCCTTAAAGGTGGGTGCTCAAGTGATGCTGCTTAACAATGATCCTCGGGGACGCTGGGTAAACGGTACCTTGGCACGGATACAGCGGATTGCCTTGGATGAGCAGGGCGAGGTTGACAGGGTTACCATCAAGATGGCGGAAGAAAGGTTAGAAGAGGTGCTTCCCATTACTTGGGAGATTTTCCGTTATCATGTTGTTGAGGAGAAGCTCCTTTCCGAGACGATAGGCTCCTTTACCCAACTTCCCCTACGCCTCGCCTTTGCGGTAACCATCCATAAAAGCCAAGGAAAGACCTTTGAGCGAGCGATAATTGATTTGGAGCGCGGGGTATTTTCTCATGGTCAGCTCTATGTGGCGCTTTCCCGTTGTGTTAGCATGGAGGGGCTACTGCTTAAAACCAAAGTGAGCAAAAAACACCTCCTCTTGGATTATAATGTACCGCGTTTTTTGACGGGTATTCGGTATGAAAAGGCAAGCAAGGCGCTACCTCTGGAGGAAAGAGTCGCGGTTATTGAAAAAGCCATCAAAGATGGGCAGAAATTGGCAATGGTCTATCTCAAGGCCGATAACGAGATGAGCACCCGCGAAATCCTTCCGCGTTGGTTGGGCATGATGGAATACGCAGGCACCAAATTCCTCGGGATGAAGGCTTACTGCTACCAGCGCCAGGAAGAGGTAACCTTCAGCGTGAAGCGGATCTTGGAACTCCGCGAGGTGTAGGGGGGTTGATGAAACCTGTAGGGGCACGGCGCGCCGTGCCCCTACAGGCTCGAGAGACATTCCCGTCATAGCGGGTTCCTGGCAACAAGACAGGCAAGAATGCCTGTTCCACATTTCCTCGTTCCCACGCTCCTGCGTGGGAACGCCTATTCCTGTCGCGGCGGGAACCTCGCCCGTCACTCCCGCACCCGTTTTCACGAGTGCAGGCTCCAGCGGGAATCCAGAGGTGTTTGAAACTTTTCAGTTATTTCTTATAATCGGGGAATGTTTTCTTTCGTTGCTGCTTGCTGAAAGAGTTGTGCAAGAGTCCTATTATTGGATTCCTGGACTCCCGCTTTCGCGGGAGTGACGACTTAGTGGGCAGTTGAAAGACATTCCT
>JAIPED010000030.1 GCA_021737325.1 Deltaproteobacteria bacterium | reverse complement strand
TTCTTCCTTAAGTGCAAAGGAAGCGTGGACACAGCAGTAATCAAACTCAATCCCTTGGCCTATCCCATTAGGGCCACCGCCAAGGATCACCACCTTAGTCTTATCCCGTGCTTGTGATTCATCTTCGGTTTCGTAGGTAGAATAGTAATACGGGGTATATGCCGCAAACTCGCCCGCACAGGTATCGACAAGTTTATACACAGGCTTTACGCCATTCTGATAGCGCCATTGGCGAATCTCGTCTGCGGTTACCCGCCAGAGCTGAGCCAGATTTTTATCCGAAAATCCTCGCTCTTTTGCCCAACGCAGAACGGCGGGAGTGTTAGCCATTTCTCTGGGCAGGTTTTCCAGCCATTGTTCAGCCAAGACTATTTCGTTGATCTGATGAAGAAACCAAGGATCGATGCCAGTTTTCTGGTATATCTCGTCAATTTGCATACCCTTGCGTAGTGCATTCGCCAGATAAAAAAGTCTTAAGGAATTGGGTATGCGCAACTTATGATCAAGCTCAAAATCCGCTATTTCTGCAAGGGAGGCATCCGTTAAGCCGAAACGACCAATCTCCAAAGAACGCACCGCCTTTTGCAAAGCTTCTTTGAAAGTCCTGCCAATGGCCATGGTCTCGCCCACGGACTTCATGGAAGTGGTGAGCACATCCTCGGCTTCAGGGAATTTTTCAAATGTCCAGCGCGGGATCTTCACCACGCAATAATCCAAAGTCGGCTCAAAAGAAGCAAATGTTTCTTTCGTGATATCATTAGGAATCTCATCCAAGGTATAACCACAGGCAAGCTTGGCGGCGATTTTTGCTATCGGAAACCCCGTTGCTTTGGAAGCCAACGCCGATGACCGTGAAACTCGTGGGTTCATTTCAATGACAACCATCTCTCCGTTGCGAGGATCAACGGCAAATTGCACATTAGAGCCGCCCGTTTCTACGCCAATTTCCCTCATAACGGCTATCGCAGCATCACGCATCCGTTGGTATTCAACATCGGTAAGCGTTTGCGCAGGGGCAACGGTGATCGATTCCCCGGTATGCACCCCCATCGGATCCATGTTTTCAATCGAACAAACGATGATCACATTATCCGCCTTGTCGCGCATTACCTCCAACTCATATTCCTTCCACCCCAGAATTGATTCTTCTAGCATAATCTCGTGGATGAGGCTGGAATCCAAACCCAGCTTGGCTATCTGCGCCAGCTCTTCGCGGTTGTAGGCAACACCACTTCCCGTTCCCCCCAGGGTAAATGAGGGTCGGACAATGATGGGAAAACCGATTGTGTTAGCCACCTCCATGACTTCTGGAAGCGAACGAGCAAAACCACTTTTGGGTACACGCAGGCCGATCTTCTCCATCGCCTTACGGAAAAGCCCTCTGTCTTCCGCCTTATGAATGACATCAAGACGGGCACCGATCATCTCCACACCGTATTTTTCCAAAACACCGTTCTCGGCAAGGGTAACGGCGGTATTTAACCCCGTCTGACCACCAAGCGTGGGTAAAATCGCATCTGGTCGCTCGCGGGCAATGACCTTTTCTACCCCCGCGGGGGTTATCGGCTCAATGTAGGTATAGTCCGCAACATCGGGATCGGTCATTATCGTCGCGGGGTTGGAGTTAATTAAAGCAACTTTATACCCTTCTTCACGCAGGGCTTTGCAAGCTTGTGTGCCGGAATAATCAAACTCGCAGGCTTGGCTAATGATGATGGGGCCTGAACCAATAATGAGGATTTTTTTAAGGTCTTCCCTTTTTGGCATGACTACCCCTCCTGCGGGGCATCAATCAGCCCAATGAATTCGTCAAAAAGATAGTTCGCGTCGTGCGGGCCTGGAGATGCTTCCGGGTGGTATTGCACGCTGAAGATATTGTCAGCGGGCATCGCAAGACCCTCAGAAGTGTCGTCGTTAAGATTGGTAAAGCTCTTTTCTACTCCGATAGGCAGGCTTTCTGGTACTACGATAAATCCATGGTTCTGCGAAGTAATGACCACACCGCCACCGTTGTTCCGCTTTACCGGCTGGTTGATACCACGGTGCCCGAATTTTAACTTTGCCGTAACTCCCCCCAAAGCTTGCCCAAGGATTTGGTGCCCCAAGCAAATACCAAAAATCGGCACCTTGCCGATTAGTTGTTTTACAGTCGCAACGATATGCGGCAAAGCCGCTGGATCGCCAGGACCATTGGAGAGTAAAACGCCATTAGGTTTGTAGGAGAGGATTGTTTCCGCGGTTACCCCTGCGGGGAACACCAACACGCGACAGGAACGGTTATCCAATTCACGCAGGATGTTATATTTAACACCACAATCTAACACCGCAACAACCCGACAAGCACCGTTACGCCATCCTTCCGCTAACTTGTGGGGGGAATTATCCCGCCATAGATATGGTTCATGGCAAGAAACTTCCTTAACCAAGTCCCTGCCTACAATACCGGGGTATCCTTCTAGGCGCTCTTGTAAAGCGGCGATGCTTCTATCGCCGGTGGCAACGACACCCTTCATCGCACCAAATAAGCGCAATTTACGCACGAGCGCTCTCGTATCAATTCCTTCAACTCCCAATTTACCCTGCTCTTCTAAAAACGCCTTCAGACTCTTTTGAGCACGCCAATTGCTGTAGTTATGCTGGTATTCCTTAACGATAATTCCTTCTAGATGGATCTGCGCCGATTCCATATCTTCTTCGTTGATTCCATAATTGCCAATCAGGGGATAGCTCATGGTTACAATTTGCCCCCGGTATGAAGGATCGGTAAGTGTTTCCTGATATCCGCTCATAGCGGTGTTAAAAACCACTTCACCGAAACAATCTCCCTCTCCCGCAAAGGCAAATCCGGCAAAGGCGCTACCATCCTCCAACAATAAAACTGCTTTGGGTTTACTGTTAAACAAGACAAATCTCCACTATCTGACGGGCAAAGAATACCCTTATTTTTCCGTTTAGCAAATCCGCAGGGACAACGGTCAAAGAACCTCTAAACGACAATGCTTGAAAAGACAAGGGCGCCCCTATACGATTAAAAAAAAACTTGTCAAATGCCATTTATCCCTCAATGGTCGGATTTGACTTTCCGGTACGGTTTTGAGACGCGGGAGGTAGCAAAAGGGGCGAGAAAAATGTTTAATACAGAAACAATTCTTTTAGGGTTGCTGGTTTTTACCTGTCGTTGTGTTGATGTCTCCTGTGGAACAATGAGAACCATCGCCGTAGTCAACGGTCGCATTCTCGCTTCCTTCTTATTAGGACTTGTTGAAGTTTCCGTTTGGCTAACGGTCATCTCGTTTTTGCTACCGACAATACAGCAGGCTCCACTGTTGGGGGTCTTCTACGCTTTGGGATATTCTAGCGGGAATGTTCTGGGTGTTTATTTGGAAAGGTTGTTGCCCATCGGCAATTTAACACTGCGCATTTTTTTAGCGGAGAAGGATATCCCTGTCATTGACAAAATACGAGCGGCGAACTTTAGGGTTACCGCATTTGAAGGAAAAGGTCGTGATGGCAGAATCATCCTTTTATTTGTGTTCATTAAGAAGAAAAACCTGCGCAAAGTGCTACGAATGATTAAGGAACAGGAGAGCAACATCTTCTATACCGTTGATTACGGTGGCGAAACTCATAACAATATTCTGACCACCGAGACAAACAGCTTTTGGCGTAACTGGAAAAAATCAAAATGATGTACCGCAACATAACCCCGACTATGGTTGTCAAAGTCTATTCGTTGTCCTTTACAACCCCTATGGCTATTTGCTATCCGCCCTGCCCTTGGCGAAAGAGAGGAAAATGTGGAAGAGCAAAATATAACCCGAATAACGCATGGCGATAAGGAAATCATCATCGTGGGAACGGCACATGTCTCCTTTGAGAGTGTGGCGCTGGTGGAAAAAACAATCCTAGAGGAAAAACCCAGCACTGTTTGTGTAGAGCTATGCCTTCCCCGCTATGAAGCCATTACCAAACCAGAAGCATGGCAACAAACCGATATTGTTAAGGTCATTCGCGAGAACAAGACTCCCCTGCTACTTGCCCAGCTTATCATGGCTGCGATACAAAAAAAAATCGCCAGCAAGCTGAATATCGCTCCGGGCGCAGAGATGCTCAAAGCAATTGAAGTGGCAAATGGCATAAACGCCAAGGTGGAATTGGTGGATAGGGAAATCCGCATAACAATTCTGAGAGCTTGGCGCGGCTTGAGTTTTTGGGGCAAGGTCCGTATCCTCTCTCAAGCAACATTATCGGCATTTGCCACCACTGCGGAAATCACCGCACAGGAAATAGAAAACCTGAAAAAAAGCGATATGTTAGAGGCGGCGCTGAGAGATATCGGCAACGAATACCCCCAATTAAAACGAAGTATTATTGATGAGAGAGATCTTTTCCTCGCACACAAAATCACCACTTCCGCAGGGAAAAAGGTGGTCGCCGTCTTAGGCGCGGGACATGTTCCTGGAGTACTAGCCAACATCGGCAAGAGCGCAAACATCGCGGAGCTGAACACTATCCCCCCGGAGGGATTTTTCTCCCGATACTCAGGATGGATACTTCTTGCCCTTATTTGCGGCCTTTTTATCGGCGGATTCTTCTATGGAGGAACAGCCGTAGGCTTGGCGATGATCGGGTGGTGGTCGCTGATAACGGCAAGCTGTGGTGCCCTAGGCGCAATTATAATGCTCGCACACCCGCTCACCATCATCGCCACCGCGTTATCGGCACCAATAGCAACACTACACCCCTTTATCGCTACCGGATGGGTCGCGGGGCTCGTAGAAGCGTTATTGCGTAAGCCTCAAGTAAAGGATTTTGTGCAAATTAGGGAAGATATTTCCTCTTTTCGCGGGTTCTTCAAGAACAAGGTTACCCGAATACTTATTCTTATTGCTTTTGTTAACATTACCGCATCGGTGGGAACCATTACCGCGATTCCCATTGTAACAGGGCTATTTTTAAAGGGGTGAAAAAATGGAAAGAAACTCCATGCTTTGTCCGCACTGTCGTAAACTAATTTCTCGCGATGAAAGGAGTTGTCCTTACTGCGGGACGCCCACGATCGGAGCGCGATGGTTGGAAGCAAAAAGCATTTCTCAAATCAGCAATTACTTGGAGCCAATAACAGGCATTATCGCGGTAACCTCTTTCTATTTTATCGCTTCCCTGTTGGTTTCGCAGTTAATTACGGCGGAATCGGTTGGCTTTTTACTCTCGCCATCGCAAACAGCTCTCTTTAACCTTGGGGCAAGCGGCACTATTCCGATGGATGCTTATGGTAGATATTGGTCGTTGTTAGCGGCATCTTTTTTACATGGCAACCTCTTGCACATCGGGTTTAACATGCTCGCATTGTGGCAAATCGGAGGGTTTGTGCTGAACATCTACGGACCAGGAAGATTCTTCATTATCTATTTAATGTCCGGGGTTTTGGGGTTTTATGTTTCCTACTTAGCGGGTATTCCGTTTACCATCGGAGCATCAGCCAGCATCTGCGGATTAATTGGCACGGTAATATATTACGGAAAATCACGGGGCGGGTTTTACGGGTCGATGATTTACAAACAGGCGTTAGGTTGGGTTATCGGCATCGCCATCTTTGGTTTCATCATTCCAGGCATTAATAACTGGGCGCATGGTGGCGGGCTACTTGCGGGAATTGCGTTGGGTTTTCTGCTGGGCTACAACGAAAAGAGCAGGGAAGGCGCGTGGCAACGCCTCACAGGAGCATTTCTCGTTTTGGTGAGTTTGGCAATCCTTTGTTGGGCGCTAATCAAAGCGCTACTGATGATTCCGTAAAAAACCGCTATCACACCATTGCACGCTATGGTTTCGTATGCGTGGCACAGACCGTGATGGCAATGCCACCACGGGAGTTAAAATGTGCCGTTACCTTGCAATAACGAGGTGCAATCTCTTTGACGATATCGTCAAGAATGACATTAGTGAGATGCTCGTGGAATCCTCCTTCATTGCGATAAGATTGCAGGTAAAGCTTTAGCGATTTGGATTCCACTATTAGCTGATCGGGGATATATTCAATAGATATTCGGGCAAAATCGGGTTGCCCTGTTAGCGGGCATAAACAGGTAAACTCCCCCGTTTCCAGCGTGACCGAATAATTCCTCTCCTGATGATGGTTGGGGAAAGCCTCCAGTTGTTTAGTTGGCTCCGCCTTGCTTCCCAGCAATGTCAACGCCTGCAAGTCTTCTCTTACCGTCAAACCAGATTTTTTCGCCATCAATCCCCTCATCAGATAAACTGCTACAACTAATTCAGATGTCACTCTGGGATAAAGATTTCCCCTTTTCCTTCATCGCAACTGCCCGATATTCTAAAAATACGAAGGTGCAGACCAAAATGTACCAAATGGTTGTGTTATCGCAATTTCATTGTCTTCAATACACGAGCAACCAGACCGCAGACACCTAACCGCTTCTCGTTATCTTCTATAGCTATTAATTGATTTGCCCTACTTCTTGCTGACTTTTTTCTTCCCCGCGGCAAGATACGCCTTCGCCAAAGAAGTGTTTACATGAACAACGCCCTTGTTCAAATCCTTGAAGGGATACTCCTCGGTGATTTGCGGCAGAGCATCGGCATCCTTTTGCGATTTCAGAACCATTCCCGTGGGCACATATCTGCCATCAGGAACGCTAACTCCCAGCACGATTGCTCCCGGCTCCACAACACATCCTCTACCGACCCTCGCCTTAAAAACCAAAACCTTCATCCCGATAAACGAATCTTCCAAAACCACGGCAGGGCCGTGGATCTGCGCCTGATGAGCGAGTGAGACTCTTTTGCCGACATAAACAGCGTATTTGCTACCATCAACTACACAAATATTTTTTTCCACTTCTTTCCCGTGGGAGAATGTTTCCAACGCGTGAATCACGACACCATCTTGAATGTTGGCGTCATCATCAACACAAATTGGCTGCCCCTCATCCCCGCGCACACATGCCGTTGGCGCCACCATAATGTTTTTCCCCAAAATGACATTGCCGATAACGCTGGCCAGCTTGTGCACAAAGCTCGTTTTATCAATCTTGGGGGTAAAAACCTTGGGACTAAAATCGGTCTTCACATTCTTCTCAACCATCACCTGTTCCTCCTCGTATTTTCTAGCTCCACGAACTTTTCCCAGATCTGGTCTATCCTCTTGGATGTCTCGGAAAACTCGCCGCTGTTATCAATACAAAAATCCGCCATTTTTACCTTCTCTGCCAGTGGTAACTGCACGGCAATACGCGCCAAGACTGCTTCACGGCATAAACAGTTTCGCTCCATCACCCTTGCAACCTGCACTTCCTGGGGGCAGTAAACCAACAGTGTAACATCGAAAAGCCTTTGCAGGCGCACCTCCAAAAGCAAGGGAACCTCGGCAATGATAATCGCCTCTGATTTTTCCTTTGCCACCAAATCTACTTCTTCCTGCCAGCGGTAAATCACTTCTGGGTGAACAATGGCACACAGCTCTTTTAGTTTCTCGCGGTTGTTAAAAACCACCCCCCCGAGCTTTTGGCGGTTAATAACCCCGCCCTCATCCGTAATTTGTTCGCCAAAGGCGGCAACGATTTTTTTCCAAGCGGGCGTATGGGGCTTCTGGGCTTCATGGGCGAAGGAATCAAAATCGACAACATGAGCACCTCTTGCTTTCAGCGCTTGCGCCACCTTAGTTTTCCCCGAACCAATACCACCAGTAAGGCCAACATTAAGCATGGCTAGGCTCCCTTAACACCCGGATGGCGCGGAGTATTACGATGGTAAATTATGCGCAATCCTTCCAGCGTCAACATGTTATCCACCACGGCGATACTCTTGGTTTCGGGAGCGATAAGCTCCGCAAGACCACCTGTGGCAACAACTAGCGGTTGCGCCTTTGCCTCAAAGGCGATCCGCTCCACCAACCCGTCCACCAACCCCGCATAACCAAACATTATCCCCGCCTGCATTGAGCTTACCGTGTCCTTGGCGATGGCATTTTTGGGCTTCCCCAATTCCACCCGTGGAAGTCTTGCAGCTCTTTCAAAAAGAGCTTCGCTGGCGATCATCACCCCAGGAGCTATGCATCCGCCCAGGTACTCTCCCCGTTTATTGACATAGTCAAAGGTCGTCGCTGTACCAAAATCAACAACGATCAAATCCCTCTTGTGTTTTTCAAAAGCGGCAACGGCGTTTACAATTCTATCCGCACCAACTTCCTTGGGATTGTCGTACAGGATGGGCATGCCAGTTTTAATTCCAGGGCCAACTATCAATGGTTGGATGTTAAAATATTTTTCGCAGAGGGGAACAATGATGTTCAACATGGGGGGGACAACGCAGGAAACTATTATATCTTTTATTTCATGAGAAGCAATTTGGCTACTGCGGTAAAGGTTGTAAATCAGCATTCCATATTCATCCACCGTGTGGTTAACCACCGTGCGAATTCGCCAATCGTGCATCAATTGCTCGCCTGCATAAACTCCAATAACGGTATTCGTATTACCAACATCAACAACCAAGAGCATCGCTGTTACTCCTTGATAATTGTCGCATCACCTGCGCTAATAACTATTAACTCGTCGCTTATCCCTCGGCAAATTAGTGAACCACTATCATCAATGCCGACAACCCTACCCTTTACCATCACATCCTTCATCGCCACGGCAACCATCTTCCCTTCCATGTTGGATAAGGAAAGCCATTCTCCCTTTAACGGAGCGAAGCCAAAGCGTTGGTAGCGGTAGTATAATTCAGCAACCCGCGCCAACACTTTTTTCAGCAGCTCTTCTCGCGCAACGGTTAATCCCGTTTCCATCAAAATGGAGGTGGCAATGCTTCCAATGGTTTCTTCCAGATCCTCCTTGGTTTGGTTGACATTTATCCCCATGCCCACAACCACAAAATCAACCTTCTCCGCTTGTGCCCGCATCTCACAAAGAATCCCACAGATCTTTCTCTCACCAACAAGGATATCGTTGGGCCATTTTAGTTTTGCCGAGGGAATATGGGAGGAAATTGCCTGTTGCACGGCAATACCAATGAAAAGCGGAATCTGTGAAGCGTATTGGGGATGGATATTCGGCCGCAGGATTAGCGAGGCATATATGTTTGTTTTAGCTGGAGAAAACCATGTTCTCCCTAACCTCCCCTTCCCCGCTGTTTGAGTCTCCGATAGAATAACCGTTCCCTCAGCCGCACCTGAAAGCGCTTGTTGATAAGCAAGGGCGTTGGTTGACGGTAGCGTTGCATAGCTTTTAAGTGAAAAAATCAAATTCCCTGCGACAAACCTTGTCTCTCTCATACCCATCAAATTCATTCCATTTTGCAGCAAGTGTAGTTGCTCTCCTTTAGGGATAATTTACACCGTATTAGCGAAGTCGTATAGGCGTTTGCCCCCATCTGGGCAATGGCATTTTAGCAGACATTCAGGGCAAGAAGTTGACTTGGATGGCTTGTTGGTTTAGCGCGGGCGGCACACGAGCGATAAGGAGTAGCACCATCTTGCCAACAAAACCTGTAATCGGAATCAACATGTCCCTATCCATTGCCGGAAGTTTTTCCCTATGCGACCGCTATGCAGAGAAAATAGAAAAAGCGGGCGGAGTTCCTCTTTGCCTACCGCCCCAGATGAAAAGCATCAAAAGGGCGTTAGCTATGTTTGACGGCTTTTTGTTCATTGGGGGCAAAGATTATCACCCCAAGCACTACGGCGGGGAGGAACAGCCACCAGACGAGTTAATTGAAGAGCGACGCGATGCGTTTGATATTGCACTGGCAAGACGAATTTTAAGAAAGACCTCGCTACCGGTCCTGGCGATTTGTGGTGGCGAGCAACTGTTGAACATTGCTTGTGGCGGTTCTCTGGTACAGGACATCAAGGCTAAATGGGCAAGCTACAGCGGCACCGCCCCTCTGGAACATCAAGATGGCAGTCAACATTCCATCACCATCGCCCCCGATTCAACGCTATTTCAGATCATCGGAAAGCGCCACATCATCACCAATTCATTTCATCATCAGGCGATAAATCCCCATGGACTGGGGAAGGAATTACGAATTGTGGCAACGAGTGATGATGGAATCGTGGAAGCGGTGGAAAATACTCACCCGATAAAAAGATTCATTATCGGTCTGCAGTGGCACCCTGAAAGAATGGAGGATAAAAGCTCCTCCCGTTTGTTTACCTCGTTTGTTAGGGCGGCACGGAATTTTGGCAGCAGCAAACACCCCAGAGGGGATAGTGGCCGTTGTTAAAATTTCTCAAACATTTCAATATCTATTTCACCCCTAGGATGTTGCTGCTGTTGACTCTGGGCTTTTCTTCAGGAATGCCCTTGGCGCTATCGGGTGCAACCTTGTCCGCTTGGCTAGTTCATGATGGCGTGGATATTGCCAACATTGGTCTTTTCGCGCTTCTGGGCATTCCCTACGCTTTAAAATTCATCTGGGCACCGTTTCTCGATCGCTTTGTTCCCCCTTTCTTAGGAAGAAGAAGAGGCTGGATGATAATCCTCCAGCTATCAACTATCATCTTGGTGTTGATTCTTAGCGATCTCGAACCCGCCCTCTCTCTTATGGCAGTGGCTACTACAACATTCTTGCTGGCCTTTTTTAGCGCCAGCCTTGATGTTGTACTAGATGCCTATCGCACGGAAGTGTTGAGCGAGTCCGAGCGAGGAGCAGGATCGGCGGTGTGGATAATGGGCTATCGCCTGGCGATTATCGTCGGTGGCGCTTTTGCCCTCGTTCTTTCCGAAGCAATGTCCTGGGGTGATATTTACAAGCTCATGGCGTTGCTGATGGGAATTGGATGCGTTGCAACGCTTTGCTGTCAGGAACCAACCGATAAAAATGGAGAAAAATACAAACCGCCACAGAACATAGAAGAAGCGCTATTCCTCCCCTTCCGGGACTTCCTCGCACGCAAAGGATTCTGGGAAATTATCATCTTCGTTACCATCTATAAAGTAGGCGATATCTGCGCCGCCCAGATGACAACACCCTACATCCTTCGCCACATCGGTTTTTCTTACAGCGAGTTAGGATATGTCTATAAAGGCTTGGGGATGTTTGCCACCATCATCGGAACCTTCATCGGGGGTGCGCTGTTGACGCGTTGGAAACTACAAACAGCCTTACTTTACTTTGGCATCTTACAGGGTATTTCTACCATTTCTTTCATCATTTTAGAGTACACGGGAAGAAATCTGGCAGCGCTAATGCTGGTAATCGGTGTGGAAAACATCACGGGGGGAATGGGAACGGCAGCATACATCGCGCTCCTGATGGGGCTTTGCAACACCCGATTTACCGCCACACAATATGCCCTGTTAAGCTCTCTGATGGCGCTAACGCGCCACATTGCCGGGGCGCCAACAGGCTATATTGTCGGATTTATTGGTTGGGAATGGTTTTTCATTTTCTGTGCGCTACTCTCCTTGCCCGGCATAGTGATGCTTAGAAGATTCAACATCTGGGGGAAAAAATGTGTTGAAGGTGCATAACCGTTGTGTTAGCGCCGCCCGCACTGTTGTTACTTTTCTTGTTTATTGTTTTAACCATAAAAAACCCTAATTTAAGGAGGAGGTTGGTGTAATGACTAAGGCGGAACTTATTGGTGTGATCGCAGAGCACGCAGAAATTACCAAATCAGCGGCGGGCATGGCTCTTGAGTGCTTCATGGAAACGGTAACCAAAGAACTAAAGAAAAAAGGAAAGTTGGGTATCGTGGGATTTGGCACATTCTCCGTAACCAAAAGAAAAGCGAGAGAAGGAAGAAATCCCAAGACCGGCGCAACAATAAAAATTCCTGCCAAGAAGGTCGTAAAATTCAAAGCGGGCAAAACACTCGCCACCAAAGTAAAGTAGGTAAAGTAACCCAAAGATCTTTGGAGGATCAGCACCTTGTGAACAATGAGGTGCTGATCCTTTTTATTCTGGATTTTTCTTCTCCGCCCTCCCCGAATGTTAGTATCCTTCATGTATGTCGCAGGATGATGGAATAACTGTCGTTCGCCCCCGTTATGTAGGCCAGCAGGGTGGCGGTGCAATTGGTGGTGAGAAGCAACTTTTTGATGGCAAACTTTTACACGAGTGGCTATGTTGAGCCTTGTTTACCATTACCGTATCTCGTTAGCAGAAGGAGTCTTTTTATGAGTTGGTGGCAGGAAATACCATATCGCATAGACCCGATAATTGTTGAATTTGGTAGCTTGCAGATCCGCTATTACGGAATGATGTACCTCGTTGCCTTGGCGACGGTTTACGCTCTCGTTCGCTATCGTCTGCAACGGGAGGAATATCCCTATACCAATCAAGCCGTTGAAGATGTGCTCATCTGGGGAATGCTCGGAATGATAATTGGCGCTCGCCTAGGAGATGCGCTATTTTATAACTTCTCATACTTCGCCCTGCGCCCTTGGGAGATATTTTTACCATTCACCTGGGAAAATGGCGCATTGCGTTTCGTTGGTTTTAGCGGAATGTCTTATCACGGCGGCTTTATTGGTGCTTTTGTTGCTTTTTTTCTCTATTGCCGTGCCCAAAAGATCGCATTTTTGCATTTCGCCGACCTGTTCATCCCCGCCATTCCCCTAGGCTATACCTTCGGCAGGATTGGCAACTTTATTAACGGCGAGCTTTTTGGCAGGGAAACAACGGTAAGCTGGGGGATGTATTTTCCCCTTGATCCTTCAATGACCCTGCGCCATCCCTCACAGCTCTATGAAGCTTTTTTTGAAGGCATCTTTTTGTTTATAATTCTCTGGCTATTGCGCACCAAGATAAAAACGGCGGGGGCTTTACTTGCGCTTTACATCATCGGCTATGGTGCCGTACGGTTCTTCATTGAATTTTTCCGCGAGCCGGAAACGGGTTTTATCGCTGGTCCCTTAACGATGGGGCAGCTACTCTGTCTATTAATGATATTTGTAGGCGCAATCCTCTTAACTTATCTGACAAGGAGAAAATCAGGCGATGTTAATTAGCCAAACCACGGAATGGATCATCTTCGGTGCTATCGTAGTTTTTTTACTCTACCTTGATTTGCGCGTGGGACACCGCAAGGCGCATCAAATATCCCTCAAAGAAGCGTTGCTCTGGAGTCTGCTGTGGATCATATGCGGTTTGACCTTCGGCGTTGGTGTTTATTACATCAATGGGCCAACAAAAGGCTGGGAGTTTATCACGGGTTTTCTTTTAGAAAAGTCCTTGAGCGTGGATAACCTCTTCGTTTTTTTGCTGATTTTCCGCTACTTCCACATCCCGCGCCAATATGAATATCATGCGCTCTTTTGGGGAATCATCGGGGCGATTATCATCCGTGCCGTGTTTATCTTTGCCGGAGTGGCGCTGGTGGAACAGTTCAATTGGATCATTTATCTCTTTGGCGCCTTCTTAATTTACACTGCGGTTAAAATGGCAATGGCAAAGGATAAGGAGATACATCCCGAACAGAATCCCCTCATAAAATTTTTACGCCGCTTTATCCCAATAACCCATGAATACCACTCCACCAAACTCTTCATTAAGCGCAACAAACGCTATGTCGCCACACCGCTGTTTGTAATCATTTGTATGCTAATGACGATGGATGTGATGTTCGCCATTGATTCTATCCCCGCGATAATTGCCATTACCCGTGATCCATTTATCATCTATACCTCCAATGTTTTTGCGTTAATGGGGCTTCGTTCACTTTTTTTTGCGTTGGCAGGTCTGTTAAGAGCTTTTCACTATCTGCACTACGGCTTATCCGTTTTGCTTTTTTATATCGGGGTAAAAATGCTTATCTCCTGGTTCTTTCATATCCCCACGCTACTTTCCTTGGGGGTCATAATTTTTATCCTCTCCGTAGCCGTCTTGGCCTCGCTCTGGCACAATAAAAAGCTTTCTCTGGTAACACCACAGCAGAATCCCACCAATACCAACAACCCTGCTGATAAGAATGGGCAAGAGTAAAGGAAGGCGCGGTGGAAAATACACCACTAACGGGGGCCCAACTTAAGGAATGGGGAAAGTTAAAGCATGCCAAGCATCGGCAAGTAGCAGGCTTGTTACTCGTTGAAGGCAAAAAAACCGTTGTGGAATTGCTCAAGAGCGAAGTTGCGGTAATCGCACTGTTATGCACCGATACGGCAAGGGAAAAGTATGGTGCGGAATTACAATCATCAGCGACGGACAAAACTCCCTTGTTTCGCATTGGTGAAAAGCAGTTTGCCGCGCTTTCACAAGAAGTAAATTCAGAAGGAATCATTGCCGTCGCCAACGCTCCGTTTATTCCCGCGCAAGCAATATCGTGGGATGGTCTAGGAAAAAGCGTTATTCTGCTACAAAACATTAGCGATCCCGGCAATCTTGGCGCGATTATTCGGAGCGCTTTATGGTTTAGTTTTGATGCCATTATTAGCGGGGATAATTCGGTGTCAGCAGGCAACCACAAGGTCATCAAGGCTTCCGTTGGCGGGCTGTTCCATCTACCTATCTACGAGGGGGCCAACTTCAGCAAACTCATTCCTAGCCTCTTGGCGCAAGATTATGCGGTAATAGCGGGAATGCCAAGCGGTGGTAAGCCACCACGAAAACAGGAAGGGAAGATCGCTTTGCTTTTCGGCAGCGAAGCTCATGGCCTGCATAAAGAAATGCTACCCTTGGTAAGTGAGCGCTGGAGCATCGGAGGAACGGGGAAGATAGATTCGCTAAGCCTGCCCCAAGCCGCAGCGATAATGATGTATGCCTGTCGCTATGGCTCTTTTTAAGTGTTCTTGGCAACCTGACCTGTCCCTCGCGGCGCTATCGGACAGGTGGGCCTACCCCCTTCGCCGCACCACGGGCGTCTTGTTCAAGAGAAATGCTGTGTTACAAGGAAACAGGAATTGATAGATAAAGAGGGGATAATCTAAAGTTATTCCACAGGTTAAATGAACGCCTTTATTGGCGAAGTCCGTATAATAACAATGTTAGATGGGGGGAATATGAAAATCAGTGATCTAACGGGGCTCAGCAAACCAATCACACGCCTGATTGAGGTTGTCTCGGGTGGGGTTGGTGCCGTTTATCGTCCATACTTGATCAGACGCACGGCTGAAGCTCATGCCTATGAGATGAAGGTAATATCTGAAATGTTAAATCAAATAGGCGAAAGACAAAATTTGCCTGCTGCCTATAAAAATGGGCCAGTTGAGATATGGCAAAAACCAGATGACAAGACTCTTATTCTTCCTGAGGTAACTATAGAAGACCGTTACATGAAACGTATTGATTACCAAGAAAGGAAAAGGCAGAGGAATATTGAAAATGTCACATCCGTTGCTACGCGAGAGCTTTCAGCGGAAACCGATGTTCCTGATGAAGCCCCCAGCGAGGATTGGGTTACACATTTCTTTAATTGTGCACAAGAGGTCAGTTCAGATGAAATGCAGGAATTATGGGGTCGTATCCTTGCAGGTGAAATAAAAAAAACCGGCTCATACTCTCTCCGTACGCTGGATTTTATAAGAAATATAACAAAATCGGAGGCAGAAATTTTTGAGCATCTAGCTAAAAAAGCGTTACAGATCCCTGGCGGCACATGGATTATTTCCGTGCATGACAAAAAATGGCTTGAAGATGAGCGGCAAATATTTCCGTCGTATCAGTTTTTGTTAGGGGAACTTGGGATAATGTACCCCTCAGACTTAATCTTTGAGGCCTTCAGCACGCCGGATGGGAATGAGATAGCTCTATTATCGGATGATTACCTCCTGTTATTAAATCGAGGTGAAATAAAAAGTAAAGTCCAGCTACCTATTTGGAAGTTTACTGGTACCGGTCAGGAGTTACTGCCACTTATTCGAAAACCACTTGATGACCAATACCTAGAATCTATTGGGATGTTTTTTGTTAAAATGAAAGGGAAGGCTACAATTGCAAAAATAAAATCCCGACTTCCCGATGGCAGAATAGCATATGACAAGATAAAAGGCATCGAAAGATGAAACAATTAATTGAGTGTTCCAATAAAGAAGCAAGGGAGCATTTTCTGAAACGCAGTAGCTATTTCACCTCGGATCTGCCTGACTACATCTCCTTTGAGCCTATCCTGAAGGATGTAGCAGATGTTCTTAAAGACAAGAGCTACAATGAATTTAAAAACGAAAAAGACCCAAATAAATTTGATAAGGTCAGTTACAACTTAGTTACAAATAAAGACGGAAAATTTGCTTGGCGGTCCCTCGAATTGATGCATCCAGCCATTTATGTCTCGCTGGTGAATCAGGTTTGTGAGGAGAATAATTGGGCATCCATAGGAAAGCGGCTCAAAGAATTTGAGGAAGGTGTGGTTGATTGTTGTAGCGCACCAGTGGTGTCGACTGATCATCAGCAAGATGTCGCAACTACTATTAGAAACTGGTGGGAGAGGGTTGAGCAAAGATCACTGACTTATTCAATGGAGTTTAGTCATCTTATTCATACCGATGTGAGTAACTGCTATGGCTCCCTGTATACCCATAGCATTGCATGGGCATTGCACGGCATGGCGGAAGCAAAGGGTAAGAGGCACACCAACGCTCTACTTGGTAACAGCATTGACGACCATATTAGAGCTGGTCGTTACGGTCAGACCAATGGTATTGGGCAAGGGTCAGCCCTAATGGATTTTATTGCGGAGATTGTTCTTGGATATGTTGATGAGCAAATTAATGCTGAATTGAAGGAACCCACTGATATTAAGATCCTTCGATACAGAGATGACTATAGAATTTTTGCAAATAGCGACGAACGCGCAGAAACGGTCTTAAAGGTTGTCAGCGACAGTTTGCGGAAGGCCGGGATGACATTAGGAGTATCAAAGACTTTCTTAAGCAAAAATGTCGTTGATGGTTCAATTAAACCGGATAAGATGGCAGGAATTAATCTACAGGACCTCGGGAAAACAAATGCCAAGACCATTCAAAAACAACTTCTGCGGCTACATTCATTTGGTCAATGTTTCCCAAATAGCGGAGCTCTCAAGCGCTTGCTTAGCGACTTCGACACCGAGATCTCCGAGCCGTCTGTGGCTTCTTCTGATGTTGTGGATCCCTCTGATATTGATGTGTTAGTCGCAATCGTAGCGGACATTGGTTTCGTTTCCCCTGTTACTATTCCTGTCGTTGCCAGTCTTCTGAGTCGTTTCGTTTCGCTCACTTCAACCGAAAAAAAGTCTCAATTATGGGAAAAGGTTCTTAAAAAGATGAAGCGTGTACCTCATAACGGTTACCTCGAAATATGGTTGCAGCGGGTAACAATCTCGAAAGATCTCGGTATAAAGTTGCCATTTGATAGCGCTGAACCAATATGTAAAATTGTCAATAGTGAAAAAATAGATCTATGGGAAAACGGATGGATCAAAGATGGTGTCTTGAAGGACATTTTGCAAGTATCAAACATTCTTAAGAGTTCACCGGAGGATGCTCCAGAATTAATACAACCTACAGAAGTCGCGCTGTTTAAGCGAAATGATCAGCACTCCTGACGCAAGTGTTCATCTTGGCAGAAGTAATACGCCGGATGCGAATGGAAAAAGGAAGCGGGAGAGAGTGGGAGAACCCCTGCCTGCGATACTGCGGAAAGATGCCATTCTGGAGCAATGGGTTTCACAACGATCCTTACTTTACACGCGTTACTTCCCTTATCTCATTCTCGGCATAATGCTGATTTTGGGAGGTTATTTTCCCAGTATTTCATCTATCATTTTCCTTTTTATGCACTTCTTTAATCCTCTATGAACCAAAAGCAGTTCCTTCAAATGGGCAAAACTACCTTCCAATGAGTTGGTCGTAT
>JAIPED010000029.1 GCA_021737325.1 Deltaproteobacteria bacterium | reverse complement strand
GAGCCATCAGAGCGAATACGCCCCATCCAAGGTATTCACGTGTGTAAGCGGCGTGGCGTATGGGGGCCGTGGTCAGTTGGGCTCGAACCTCTTTTGCAAAGTCGTCCTCGGGATTGGCTTCCAGCCATCGGCGCATGGTGAGCCACTTGGCTGCCTCGTACCTGTCCCAGCCCTCTTGGTCTGCCAGAACCATTTCCACGACATCGTAGTCGAGTCTGCCGAAAGACGCGAGCAGTTCTGGAAGCATGAGAAAATCGGCTATCGAACCGGCATGGCAACCCTTGGCAGTCTCTTCTGTCGGCGGTAACTGCAACCAATAGGGCTCGCCGATGAGGATGATCCCTCCCGTGCGGAGGCTTTTCGCCAGAAGTTCGATGGTGCCGACGACTCCCCCGCCGATCCATGTGGCGCCGAGACAGGCTGCCACACCGACCTTTTCGGCGGTTACATAGCCGGCAGCGTCGCCGTGGATGAACTCGACTTGGCCGGCAACACTGAGTTCTTCAGCGCGGTGCTTCGCTTGATCGGAGAACAACTGGCTCATGTCGATACCGGTGCCAATGATTCCGTAATCGCGTGCCCAGGTGCACAGCATCTCGCCCGAGCCGCTGCCGAGGTCGAGGACACGGGTTCCCGGTTCCAGTCGCAACACCGCGCCGAGAGTAGCGAGTTTTTCGGGTGTGAACGGGTTGTGGATGCGATGAGCACTTTCGGTGATGTTGAAGATCCTTGGAATGTCCATTGTGAAATATCTCCCTACGGTTGTGAATTGATTTCTCTACTGCCTAACATACATTTTTATCTTTATTCCGCACTTCAGCGTTGTGCCATGAAAAAATGTGATGATTGTCAAACAAAGTGCCGAAAAGATTGAATTTCTCCTTGCGCAGGCAGTTGTAATTTGGCTTAATGATAAATATCTATTAATCTACATAGGCGTGATAAATTATGAAAGCAACCATCTAAGCAAGTTTCAAAGCTATCTTGTTTCCAAATCGTTCGTTAAGGAGAAAAATGCGCCGTATTATGCAAGGTTAGTCTCTTCCTGCCATGCTTTTACCAATCAACATCTATCCAAGATTTTAACTCAGGCACAGAAACAAGACTTTTTAAAGCATTTTGCAAAAACTCATCAAGACTGACAGGTAAAGCAAGCTGAGAGAGCGCTCGGGTTATATGGTTATTATCTTTCATTGTTGCAGATGCCTGTAGATGGACAATCTTTAAAGGATAAGGAAAAATGGAGTGTTGTTGGCAACTAATACACAGAATGCCATGAGATTAAAGCATATGTCATACAGCACACATATCTGATGTGGCTACGGTCGTTTTACGGATTTGCTTCCGACAAGGATCCTGACAAATGAACGATTTTTGATATGCAACACTTCCTAAGTTATCTTGCCGTAGAGCGTGAGGGTTCCTCTGCTAGCGCTAAAGAACGCCAAAATTACCTTTGTATAATGTGTATCCCAATGTATCCCAACCGCCCTCCAAAATGGGCTTGCCACATGAGCTAAGTAGTTGATATTTGGTGGGGCGTGCGGGGATTGAACCCGCGACCAACGGATTAAAAGTCCGCTGCTCTACCTCTGAGCTAACGCCCCTGCGGCCTCAAATGCGAGGCGCCCGTAACAGCAGGGATTAGGTATGTCAAGAATTTAGCCATTAAAAACGGTTATCGTAGCAAAATTCCGCCCGCAAAACAGAATGCCAAGACCACAAAAACTGGCATCACCCTATTATTTTACCTCTTCCCTCATCATACCCAGCATGACGCATTGCTCAACGATTGCCCCCACCACACCTTAGCTTCTTGACGCTCAATGGTGCTTGTGTTAGCGGCGTTCCCCCCATAAGAATTTCTGCTGGAGAATGCCATGTCCAACTCGCCGCTTTCCCATGTTGATGCGCAGGGAAAGGTAAAGATGGTTGATGTCGCCGCCAAAAACGATACCATGAGGGAAGCCGTGGCTAGTGGCACCGTGATCATGCAAAGGGAAACCGCCGCACTTATCAGCGGAGGAGCGATTGCCAAGGGAGATGTAATCAACACCGCGACCATTGCGGGCATTATTGCCGCGAAAAAGGTTGCCGATTTGATCCCTCTTTGCCATTCTCTTTCGCTCAGCTCGGTGGATATTGTTATTGATGTATGTGCCCGTGAGGGTGTGGCTCACATCAAAGCAACTGCCAAAAGTTTTGGCAAAACGGGGGTGGAAATGGAAGCGCTCACCGCCGTGGCTGTGGCGGGCCTAACGCTCTATGATATGTGCAAAGCCGTGGATAAAGGTATGGTTATCGGCGAAATTAAGCTCTTAGAAAAACGGGGTGGCAAAAGCGGCACCTACACGCGAAAGGAAGGTTCATGAAGAGGGTTTATAAAATTCGTCCCGCGCTGAAGCTAATAATGCTGGCGGATGCTGTTTTACTATTTGTTCTTTTTCTCTTCACAATCTTGGGCAACGGGGGGATATTGCAGACAGTTTTGTCGGGTTTTTTCACCGTCATGCTGTTTCTCGTTTCTGCAGAAATTACCAACAGGTCTATAACCCTTGAATCCGACAGGTTAATCCTCCGTAAGTTCTTAAAAAACCGCGTAATAATGATTGATAAAATAACCGAATTGGATGCCCTATCCCTGCGTAACCGAGTACATTTTTTAATAACTTCGCATCATGGGCTCCATTTTTTTTCCAACGCCTATGTGGGCATTTATTCCTGCCTACAACACCTGAAAAATTTGGTGGATGATGCCGAAAAAGTAACCGCCGCTTTTGACAATGCGCTAACCTTACCCCGAAAAAGTAGCGGCGACATTATCGGTGGTGTCGTTTTTGGCGTCGCGACAATTTTTATAATCTATTTGAATTATTGCCAGTAAGGGAAAGTGCTGATGCCCGAAAAACAGTTAGAAAAGAATCCCCCCATCGTCGCGGTAGAAAAATGCTTGGAAAAGCAGGTAGCCGATGTAATGACATTTCTCACCGAACCGCATAGAACGGGGCACATCCACGAAGAAGTTATGCAGATGGTGGAGCGGTCATTGCTACGGGTAGCCATGGAACGCAACAATGGCGTAAAAAGCAAAGCCGCATCATACTTGGGCATCAGCCGCAACTCCTTGCAGGCAAGGCTGGTGCGTCTAGGCATTAATAAACCAACACCCAAAGACGAGTAGCCACATGGAAGCAAGGCTGGCCATGCTACAGGCAAGGGGAGTCAAGATAGTTTCTCCCCCGCACACATTTATTGATGATGATGTGGTTCTGGAACAAATAAGTGGCGGTGCCGTTCTTCATCCCTTTACGCGATTGCACGGAGCTAAAACGGCTATTCTGCAAGGGGCACATATCGGTGAAGAAGCACCAACCGTTGTTGTTGATTCCTGCATTGGCAAGGGAGCTAGAGTAAAGGGTGGTTTTTGTAGCAACTCTCTCGTTCTTGATGGCGCTACTGTCGGAAGCGGGGCGCATATCCGTGAATGTTGCCTCCTGGAAGAGGAATCTTCCATTGCCCACAGCGTCGGCTTAAAACAAACCATTCTTTTTCCCTTTGTAGCACTAGGTAGCCTTGTGAATTTCTGCGATTGTCTGATGGCTGGCGGAACATCTCGCGCCAACCATAGTGAGGTCGGCAGCTCCTATATCCACTTCAACTTTACTCCTCACCAAGACAAAGCAACAGCCTCGCTCTTTGGGGATGTTCCAAGAGGTGTTTTTCTGCGTTCCGATCCCATTTTCCTTGGTGGGCAGGGGGGAATGGTGGGCCCCTCGCAGGTGGAGTACGGCGTGGTCATTGCTGCGGGAACGGTTTGGCGGGGCGAGGCGATGGAACCCCAAAAACTCTTAAGCAAACCCAACCCCGATATTGCACAAGCCTTTCGGCGCGGGGATTATAAGAATATCCGCACCGTGTTTCATCACAATCTTCGTTATATTGCTAATCTCGTAGCCTTGCGGGAATGGTATCGTCGCGTGCGCCGACTTTTTTGGGAAAATCGCCGAGATGCGTTTTCGCTATTAGCGGAAGATATTTTAACCAAGGCCATTGCAGAGAGGGTCGCTCGTCTGCGCGGATTTGCGAGAATAGCCAAGGAAGCTCTGGGTAATCCCTCACCACAGGAGGAGAACGCCGTTTCTTCCCTGAGGAACATCGTGAAGATAGAAAAGGTGTGCGATACCCTCAGCAATATTGAAATTGCGCTTGATGCCAACGGGGAAAGGTTTGTTGCCATGCTTGCCAAACAGGTTTTTGCAGAGGATGATTACATCCCCATAATTAAAGGTTTAGATACGGAAATGGTTAATCTCGGCACATCTTGGCTGGATCGCATTGTCAAAACGGTCTTCGCGGACTTTGCCAGTACTGTGCCGCTACGCTGAACCAGCAACGATGCCCCATGCAGAAGCGGAAAAACAACCGCCACGACTAAAAAAGGAATGCCGATGCAGTTAATCTACGGAATCAACCCCCTTGAAGAAGCTCTCTCCCAAGAAAATCCGTTGATAGAGCGGCTTTTTCTGGCCACGAACCATAAAAATTCCAAGATAGAACAAATGGCACGGGGAAAAAATATCCCCATAGAAATGCAGAGTAAGGATTTCTTTTCTCGTCTGCCGCCTGCCAATCAAGGCGCCGCCGGAGTCATGCGCGAGTTTCGATACTCCGAGTTCACGGAGATACTGAAAGTATGTGCCGATAATAACCGAGCAACGGTGCTGGTGTTGGACGAAATAAGCGACCCTCAAAATATCGGCGCCATCATTCGGGTAGCACATTGTGGCGGCATTGATGGTGTAATCCTGCCCGTCAGAAGAGCCTGCCCCATAACCCCCGCCGTCATCAAAGCCTCTTCGGGAGCAATTTTTTCCTCCCGCATTGCGCAGGTTGGCAATATTGTCATGGCAATGGAGCAGTTAAAAAGTGTAGGCTTTTGGATCTACGGGGCGGAAGCGGATGCTCCGACTGATATTGCGGAAATTGATTTCGCCGCTAAAGTAGCATTGGTAGTCGGTTCTGAAGGGCGGGGAATGCGAAGGTTGGTTAAAGAAAAATGTGACGCACTTTTTTCCTTGCCACTACGGGGCAAGATTGGATCTCTTAATGTCGCGGTGGCAACGGGCATAATTGTTTACGAACGGGAAAGAAGAAACGCGGAGAGTAAAAAATGATTTTTGTTTTCCGTTGGCAAGCAACCGATGAAAGTGGTCTCCGTAGAAGTGGAGCCACGAAGGGATTTAGCGAGGATGAAGTTCGTCGCCAACTGAAGGAACAAAGTTTTCGCACGATTGTAATAACATCCCAGACCTTCGTCTTGGCTGATATGTTGCGTCCTAAAATAAAAGTCGCGCATATCGTCGCCTTTGCCCGCTCTTTAAAAACCATGGCGGCGGCGGGGATGGTCCTTGCGGATGCGGTGGAAATTCTCGCTCAGCAGGAAGAAGATAAGGAACTGGAGAAGGTACTTTCTTCGTTACAGAATGACCTTGTGGGAGGCACCGCCTTTTCTCACGCAATAGCTTCCTATCCTACCGTTTTTAATCCCTTTTTTATTTCATTGGCCAGCGCGGGAGAAAGCAGTGGCAAGCTTCCCCTGGCGTTGGAGAAAATTGCCAAGCAGTTGGAGGATGGAGACAAGCTCGCCCGAAAGATTAAAACGGCGATGAGCTACCCCGTGGCCGTGCTCTGCATTGCTCTGGGTTTGGTATTTGTCATGCTTCTTTTTGTCATTCCCTCTTTTGAAAAAATGTTCGGTACAACACCGTTACCCCTGCCCACAAGGATTTTAATTGGCATTAGCGATTTTTTTGAGGCCTACTGGTTATTCTCCTTGCTGGGCCTCGGGATTATGGCGTGGTTGCTTACCTATATCGCTTCCACCGCTAATGGTAAAAGAGTGCTGGATGGCATGATCCTGAAATTACCCCTCTTTGGCAGCCTGATCAAAAAAAGCGCCGTGGCGCGAACTACCCGCGCAATGTCCCTGATGACGGCAAGTGGGATGTTGGCGGTGAACGCATTGAACATCGTTGCTACCACCATCAACAATGTCGTTATTCGCGACACTCTTTTGAATGCAACTAAGGATGTTGTCGGCGGAAAATCAATCGCCGAACCACTGAGGGAAACGGGTATCTTTTCGCCGATGGCTATCGGACTTATCGCTGTGGGAGAAACAACAAAAGCCCTGCCTGACACTCTTGGGATCATCGCGGATTTTTATGAGAATGAAATCAACAACATTGCCGAATCGGTCTCAGGGCTTGTGGAGCCAGTGATGACCGTGGTCGTGGGGATCATTGTGGGAGGAATGCTCTTGGCATTGTACCTGCCTATTTTTAGCGTGGTTAGCAATGTGGGATAGCGTTGCCGTGGGGTGCATGTTCGTCTCGGGAAGAAAAAGATAGCAAGGGGAGATTCACGATGGAACAAAATAATACTTATAAGCGTAGCGGCGAGAAGTTATTTATTGTCGCCATCAAATGGCTCTTCCTCACCGCGGCGCTTGTGCTTGTCGCACAGTGGGTAGATGGAATCCATGTGGGCGATTTTAATAGCGCCTTGTTGGCGGCAGGGGTGCTAGGCTTACTCAATATCTTTGCCCGTCCTGCTCTCTTACTGCTGACGCTACCTTTGAACATTCTTTCGGTAGGACTTTTTACCTTCATTATCAATGCCGCTTTGCTTAAACTTGCCTCATTTATCGTTCCTAGTTTTTCCGTGGATGGCTTTGTGCCTGCAATTATCGGTGCGCTGTTGATTAGCATCATAAATTGGTTTCTTAATTTGTTCTTGGGCAGTGGTAGCTTTGTCATTATCAGGGGTGGGCATCGCTAACTCGACGCCAACCAGCCAAAGGAGCTTTAACAACCGTTGAGAAAGGGATTCCGATGCGCAGTGATTTGATGAAAAAAGGGGTAGAAAGGGCACCCTCACGAGCCCTCTTTAAGGCAATGGGCTATACCGATAGCGAATTACAAAGACCCTTGGTGGGTGTTGTTAATGCGGCCAATGAAATTGTGCCCGGGCATATTCACCTAGATATCATCGCCAAAGATGTCCAAGCGGGGGTGAGGATGGCAGGGGGAACACCCATAATCTTTCCTGTTATTGGCGTCTGCGACGGCATTGCCATGGGGCATATCGGGATGAAGTATTCTCTTGCCTCTCGTGAGCTTATCGCCGATTCCATTGAAACTATGGCAATGGCCCATCCTTTCGATGCCCTCGTTTTTATTCCTAATTGCGATAAAATTGTCCCTGGAATGTTAATGGCGGCGCTACGCTTGAACATCCCCTCCATCTTCATTAGCGGTGGTCCTATGCTGGCGGGCAATTTTGAAAAACGCAAGGTGGATGTGGTCAGTGTTTTTGAAGCGGTGGGGGCGTACCGCTCGGGAAAGATATCCGCAACACGATTAAAAAATCTGGAGGACTGCGCGTGCCCAGGTTGCGGTTCCTGTGCGGGGATGTTCACGGCAAATTCCATGAACTGCCTCACCGAGGCGCTGGGACTTTCCCTCCCTGGCAGCGGAACCATCCCTGCCATCGCCGCTGCACGCCGTCGTTTAGCCAAGCAAAGCGGCATGGCGATTATGCAACTCTGGAAGAAAAAAATCCTTCCCCGCGATATCGCGAACGAAGAAGCCTTCCGCAACGCCATTACAACGGATATGGCACTTGGTTGTTCGACCAACACGGTCCTACACCTCCTGGCAATTGCCCGAGAAGGAAATGTATCTGTCGATTTGGCACTTTTTGACAAAATCAGCGTCAAAACCCCGAACATTTGTTCACTTAGCCCGGCGGGAAAGCACCATATCGAACGGCTACACGAAGCAGGAGGAATTTCAGCCGTCATGAAAGAACTCGCTGTCGCGGGACTTTTACAGACGAAGGCGCTTACCGTAACGGGCAAGAACCTTGGCGAAAATATCAAAAAGACCAGGGTGTTAGACAATGAGGTGATTCGCCCCCATACGGCGCCATATTATCCCGAGGGAGGGATAGCGGTCCTCTTCGGGAACCTTGCCGCGGGGGGTGCCGTGGTGAAGCAAAGCGCCGTTCTGCCAGAAATGTTGCGACACAAGGGTAAAGCGCGGGTGTTTAACAGCGAAGAAGAAGCAAGCAAAGAAATCCTTGCGGGGATAATTAATCCAGGGGAAGTGTTGGTTATCCGCTACGAGGGTCCCCGTGGTGGGCCAGGAATGCGTGAAATGCTCGCCCCTACTTCCGCATTGGTCGGTATGGGCCTGGATAAGAGCGTTGCCTTACTCACCGATGGCAGGTTTAGCGGCGGCACCAAAGGAGCAGCTATCGGACATATTTCTCCCGAAGCAGCCCAAGGAGGCATGATCGCATTGGTAAAAGATGGTGATATTATCTCCATTGATATTCCCGCAAGACAGATCTCGGTGGATATCAGCACGGAAGAAGCGGAAAAGCGTCGTCGTGAGCTAGTCGCACCTCAAAAGGAGATAGCACCAAACTCCTATCTGAAGCGCTATGCGGCCATGGTAAGCTCGGCGGATAAAGGCGCCGTTTTGCTGGCATAGGGCTGATTGGTAGCACCCCCTACCCTCTGGGAGCAATTTGTTGAGGGGAATGTGGCGGCAATGCACGAATCCCCGATAAGAACATTGCTACGACCTCTAGGAAGACCACCGCACAACCTATTTCTCCAAGCAGTAACGAAAGAAGGAGCTTGTCTGCTGGTTAAAATAATCAAAATATTTCAATCACATCTGGATTCCCGCTTTCGCGGGAATGATGCTCTGAAACAAAGAGGTACAGTTGTGCAAGAGTCTTCTAGGGGGAATAGCACTATCAGCCATAGCGACGACAAAACTCCAGAGAAAAGATGCTTGCACAACTGGAGCACTTGGCTTGTTGTCGTCATCCCTGTAGATGCTTATAGTTTTCCCAACATTCCTCTAATTTTACCACTGTCAATCGCTTCCATAAACTCTTCACCAAGACGAGTCGAAAGGCGCGCCGCTTCACGCCACTTCTGCTTGCGGAGATTGTTGTCGCTGGCGTACTTTTTCAGATCATCGCGGTCGGGAACCTTGCGGTCGGGAAGCCCCATTACAAATCCCTTGCTAGGATAAACTAACAGTAAATTATCCGTATCTTGGGGCCTTGGTTGTCTCTTTGTTAGCCGTTTATCCATCCAATTAGGAATGATCCTCTCTTGATGGTGGAAGAAGAGTGTAATGTCGTTCTCGTTAGCAGCATAATTCTGTGCTATGTTGTAATCGGTAAGCCCGCCATCTAGATATACGCCCTTAGCAGCTCCGTGGATATTCTTCACCGGCGGAACAACTAACGGAACGGCAGCGGAGGCAAGCAATGCATGCTTAAAATTCTCTTCGCTCATTTTAAAAAATGATCCTCTAAATCCCTTATGAAAGCAAAATGGTGGCGGTTTCACCCCTGTATAAAAAACCGCCCGAGCATAAAATAGCGGCATGGCTTGGCGACTACAGGCGTTGCCTAAAAAACAACAGAGTAACGCGACCCTTTGCAGTACAGGATTTTTCCACCGCGCAATACCCTTAGCGCGGGCAGCAATAATGGCCAGCCGAAAATAGCTCGGCTTAAAGACAAAAGAAAGCGCGTCTTCCTCAATAAAGGCATCCAAAACTTCGCGTACGCTGGTGGCGAGGGTTTGCGGATTATCTCCGTGGGTGTAAGAAATATCAATGTAGCTCTCAATGAGCCGCTGATATGCTTTTTCTGGTTCGGGTTGACGCCAGGCCGCCATGCGCCACGCCCCCGAAGAGGCTCCCACCAGCCAAACAATTTTATCCTTCGCCAGCCTGCCGCTTTTAATAACGGGCAGATCAAACCCCGCTGTTACCAAAAACCTTGGGCCTGACGCGGGAGCAAAGACAGTTGTTACTTCCTCCAGGGAAAAACCGCCATCCATGATCCTTTTGTAGAGCTTCTCACCCGCCTGAATTTTAATATTTCTAATCTCCATGACCGTTTTCACCTCAAAATAGCGATTGATTATCAAAGAAGAATTCGCCTCCCGTTATCATTGCGATAGGTAGTTGCGTACTCATCACCCATCGGGCAAAAACCAGGAGTCTCGAGGAAGGTCATGCAGGATGGCATCATAAAATACCAGTGAAAAAACGCTGAGGAGTGGATAACCGTGCGCGGCGGTTGGATGATTGGCGGCCAGGTGGTGCGATATTTGGGGCTTGCGGTAGCCCCTTCGCGCTTTACCCTTATTGCTGCGCGTGCCTAGCGATAGATGCCACATTAAGAGACTTGTACGAGGCTTCCTGGTTTCTCTAGGCGCGAAAGGTTATAGCTAAATTAGGCATTGGCGCGGGCAGCAATCTCTTTAGGGCTTGCCTAGCGAGATGGCGTACAGTAGTCTCCGAACAGGCGGCGGTTTCCACCTAGTTCAGCGCCGCCAATCAGAGGAATCCAGATGACAATGCGCGAACAGAATAATCAGGGAGGCAAGCTCTTCATCCGCACCTTCGGCTGCCAGATGAATGTTCATGATTCTGAACAGATGACCAAGCTCATGGAGGATGCGGGGTATTCCCTCACGGGGCAAGCGGAAGATGCCGATGTCATTATTGTCAACACCTGTTCGGTACGCGCCAAGCCAGAACAGAAGGTGTTTAGTGAGGTCGGCAGATTTCGCCTGCTCAAGGAAAAAAAACCGCAATTAGTGATTGTGGTGGCAGGTTGCGTTGCCCAAGAAAAAGGGGCCACGATGTTAGCAAAGCTTCAATTTGTTGATATTGTCTTAGGCACGCATAACATCCAAGAACTCCCTTCACTTGTTGCCCGCGCTGGTGAAAAAGCCAAGCCATTGGTGCGTACGGAATTTCAGGAAAGGGTGGAATCGTTGGGGATTATCGTGGCTCCCGCGCCCAAGACAACCAGCGCTTTTGTTACCATCATGCAGGGATGCGATAATTTCTGTTCATATTGTATCGTTCCCTATGTCCGCGGCAGAGAACAATCCCGTCCGCTACAGGAGATTATTGAAGAAGTAGCCTGCTTGGCGCAGGCGGGAATTAAGGAAGTAACCCTGTTAGGACAAAATGTAAATTCTTACGGCAAGGGAAGTAATGGAAACTTTGTGCGGTTACTGCAAGAAATAAACAATGTTCAGGGGATAGAAAGGATTCGTTTTACCACCTCCCACCCGAAGGATTTTTCCCCTGAAGTCATACGGTGCTTCGCCGAGTTGGAGAAGGTATGCGAGCATATCCACCTGCCTTTTCAATCGGGATCCAACAGAATTTTAGCAATGATGGGAAGGGGTTACACGAGGGAGGAATATACCGAAAAAATCAAAACACTGCGTTCATTGTGCCCGGAAATTGCCCTTTCCGCCGATGTTATTGTGGGATTTCCTACGGAGACAGAAGCCGATTTTCAGGATACCCTCGCGCTGATGGAGGAAATCAAATTTGACAACCTTTTTTCTTTTAAGTACTCGCCCCGGCCATCAACGCGGGCGTGGAACTTTCCCGATGATGTCGCCGCATTAACTAAGAATGATCGTCTTGCCGCCCTGCAAAAAAAGCAAATGGCACAAACACTAGCCAACAATAAAGCCCGTGAAGGCAAAATTGAGGCGGTTCTTGTGGAAGGATTCGCTAAAAAGAAAAATGATTTAACGGGAAGGACGCGGGATAATCGGGTGGTTAATTTCAGCGGGGAAGAAGACTTGATAGGGCAAACCGTCCCCGTGCGGATTCGGGTGGGGTCGCAAAATTCGTTACAAGGGGAGCTTTGGCGGAGGTAAGGCTGATGATAGAGGTAAGGGTTTCGGCGTTAGCAGTCGATCCATCTAACGGTACACCGATAGTTATCTTGAAAGATTTGCAAAACGATCGGGCGATTCCCATTTGGGTCGGCATTTTTGAGGCAAGTGCCATCGCCATGGAACTTGAGGGGGTAACCGTACCGCGCCCGCTCACCCACGATTTATTTTTTAACGCGATTAAGCTGATGGGAGCGACCATCTCCAGGGTGGAAATCTACGATCTGCGTCAGAACACCTTTTATTCCAATATCTGTTTGCGTGATAATATGGGCAAAGAGATTATCGTTGATGCTCGTCCCTCCGATGGCATTGCTTTAGCGCTACGGGCCAAGGCGCCTATTTTTGTTGCCGAAAAGGTCATCAAGGCTTCCAGCGATATTGATCTGGGAGGACACCTTTCTCGCGAGGACATCGAAAAGATGCAGGAAGAAAAAATCAAAGAATTTCTGGAAGGGCTTTCTCCCGAAGAGTTTGGCAAGTATAAAATGTAGTTGCGGTATTAGAGCTGTTGGTCTGCAGCCGTGCTATTATCAGGTCGTTCTTAGGGAGAAGCGTTATGAAACTTACCGACAACGAAAAACGCGAAATTTTCAGACATCTTGCAGCGGATAAACCCCTGCCGGATAAATATCGTTTTCTCCTCTTTGGCGATAAGCGCGAGGTGGATGTTTTAGCACTGACACGATGGAAATTTCAGAGGCGATGACATGAAAAAACCACAAATTCCTCACTACCACGGACAGCGATTTTTACTGATATTCTTAGAGCTGCTAGAGAAGAAGCTCTCAAAAATGGATTTTCAGAAATTGTTGTTCTTATCGCAACAAGAAACTGATTGTGCTTATTACGATTTTGTTCCTTATTTCTACGGGTGCTATTCGTTTCAGGCTCAAGCGGATATCGATTTGTTAGAATCTGCAGGTTGGCTGGAAACAACGGAGACGAGTATGCAGTTGTTGGAAAAGCCATCCATCGGTTTAATAGGTAACGAACGGGAAATTGTCAGTCGTTTTGTGAAGAAATATCAGGACTATAGAGGGAAGGAATTGATACGCCATGTTTACGAATCCCACCCCTACTATGCCATACACAGCATGATGGCAAAGGATGTTCTGAATAAACAATCTTATGAAGTCGTGGTTCATGCAGAAAAAAAACTAAAATCCAATACGAAAAAACTTTTTACCATCGGATACGAAGGGATATCCTTTGAAAAATATATCAACCAACTCATTTGCAACAATGTACGCCTTCTATGCGATGTTAGAAACAATCCCCTAAGTCGCAAGTTTGGCTTTTCAAAAAACATATTGGCTCGTCTGTTGCCAAAAATTGGAGTTGAATATATCCATCTCCCAGAATTGGGCATTATCTCTGCCAACCGTAACCATTTGGAAGCAAAGGCTGATTATGCACAGCTCTTCAAAACCTATAAAAAAAACCTGCCGCAGAAAAAAGAAAGCTTGGAAATGTTGGTGGGATTACTTGCTCAATATAACCGAGTAGCGCTTACCTGTTTTGAGAAACAACATGATTCGTGCCATCGACATTGCATTAGCGAATACATTGAGGATACCAGCGACATCAAGGTGGTGCATTTATGAGTGCGATGCGAAGTGTATTCATCACGGTTAAAACCTACCCTACTCTTTCATCAAAGTATGATGAGCTGGTTTGTACAGCAGGCATTCTCGATGATGGCAGTTGGGTTCGTATCTATCCCTTGCCTTTCAGAAAACTTGATTATGAAAAAAAGTATAAGAAGTACCAATGGATTAAGCTTCCATAAAAGGGCAATTAATCCTTTATAAAAATAGTCTTAGTATTTAAACGGGCCAGACAACCTCAAACAAAAGAGGGCGAGTGGGCACGAGCACGCGGATAGGTAAAACTATAAAGAACAAGAA
This sequence comes from Deltaproteobacteria bacterium, assembly GCA_021737325.1. Classification (GTDB taxonomy): domain Bacteria; phylum Desulfobacterota; class Syntrophia; order Syntrophales; family JAIPED01; genus JAIPED01. Next base: position 4,724 of record JAIPED010000029.1, on the reverse strand, counting down.
GTTAACATTACAATGAAAAGGAGATACCAATGACGGGAATATCAAAATTGTACTGCCAAGCGATAGAGGCAAGCGATGTTCTGCGCTATAATCGCCAGTCATCCTGTTTGCCTTCACACCTGTTGCAGTTTTCTGCCGACAAAAAGCCCGTTGTTGTCTGGAATGCCACCCGTGCATGTAACCTTAAATGCATCCATTGTTATTCCAACTCCAACAATGCGAAGGCGGTGGGGGAGCTCTCAACGCTGGAGGCGAAGCGGTTTATCGATGACCTGGCCGCTTTTGGTGCGCCGGTTATCCTCTTTTCGGGCGGTGAACCTCTTCTCCGTGCAGATTTAATCGAGCTTGCCGAATACGCGACCAAGCAGGGCATGCGTGCCGTTATTTCCACCAACGGAACCTTACTTACTGAAGATAACACGAAGCGCCTTAAAGCGGTGGGGCTTTCTTATGTTGGCATTAGCATTGACGGTGTTGCCGCTACCCATGATTTTTTCCGCGGCGTTCAGGGCGCTTTTAAGCGCACTCTACGAGGGATTGAGCTTTGCAAAAAAGCGGGAATCAAGGTTGGTATGCGTTTTACCGTCAACAAGCATAACCTCGCCGATGTCCCGGCAATTTTTGATCTCTTGGAAAGCGAAGAAGTAGATCGTCTCTGCTTTTATCACCTTGTTTATTCAGGACGCGGCTCGGAGCTTATTAACGAAGATTTATCCCACGAACAAAAGCGCAACTTGCTTAATCTGATCATGGATCGTACCAAAGACTTATTTGCCAAGGGGAAGCCAAAAGAAATTTTGACGGTGGATAACCACGCCGATGGTCCCTTTGTTTACCTGCGGCTATTAAAAGAAAATCCTCGCCGTGCCCAAGAGGTGTTGGATTTGCTCATGATGAACGCGGGTAACAGCTCGGGACAAGGCTTTGCCTGTGTAAGTTGGGATGGTGAGGTGCATCCCGACCAATTTTGGCGTTCGGTATCATTTGGCAATGTAAGGCAACGGCCATTTAGCGAGATCTGGTCGGATAACGAGAACGAACTGCTACAAAAATTGCGCACCAAAAAGCAGCATATCAAGGGGCGTTGCGCTGATTGTCGCTGGCTGGAGGTTTGTGGTGGCAATTTCCGTGCCCGCGCCTTTGCTGTTAGCGGAGATCTTTGGGCACCTGACCCCGCCTGCTACCTGACCGATGAAGAGATAGCGAAGTAATTTTATCTGTGGCTAAAATGGTTGCCTGGTAACACCAATAACACCGTAGCAGGAAAAGAGGAAACCTGACGGGAGAAATGAAGAAAAGCGAATATCTTTCCTCCGTGCAATTTTCCGAATAGCCAAAGAGGGGAGTATTTTTTATAGCCACCAAACCAGAGGGAAAAGGTGGCATTGATTCCCTAGAACGCCAATCAACCCCAGGACACTCCGATTGGCCCTATGGCGAGCGTTAGTAGCATGGCCACAAAAAACTGAGATGTTCTGAAAGTGAGGAGAAGAAGATGCAGTTCCCTGAATATCGTGCACGAAGATTAAGAAAAACTGAGGGGTTGCGCCGTTTGGTAAGCGAAACGAGATTATCCGTTAGCGACTTTGTATATCCGCTGTTTATCGTTGAAGGAAAAAATATTCGGCGCCCCATAGCATCATTGCCGGGGATTTTTCAGTTGTCCATTGATGAGGCGCTCACAGAAGCTCGCCTTGCTTATGAAATGGGCATTCCCGCCGTTATCCTTTTTGGTATTCCCACACAAAAAGACCCTACGGGATTTGCCGCGGTGGTCAAGGATGGCATTATCCAACGCACTGTTAATCAGTTAAAGAAGTCATTGCCTCAGTTGGTGGTGGTTACCGATGTCTGCCTTTGTGAATACACCTCCCATGGGCACTGCGGCATTCTCCAAGGGGAGGGTGTTGCTAACGATGAGACGCTCGATGTGCTTGCTGATATTGCCGTTTCCCATGCACGAGCGGGCGCGGATATCGTTGCGCCGTCGGCGATGATGGATGGGCAGGTTGGCGCCATCCGTGAAGGGCTTGATGAAAATGACTTTAGCGAAGTTCCCATAATGGCCTATTCCGCCAAGTATGCCTCGGCGTTCTATGGCCCCTTCCGCGAAGCGGCACAAAGCGCACCCCAAAAGGGCGATAGACAATCCTACCAGATGAATTATGCTAATTCTGACGAGGCGATGCGGGAAATCTGCTTGGATGTTGATGAAGGTGCGGATATCATCATGGTCAAGCCCGCGTTGGCCTATTTGGATATCGTTCGCCGCGCTAAGGAAGAGTTTGACCTACCCTTGGCAGCCTACAATGTTTCTGGTGAGTACGCGATGCTCAAAGCGGCGGCGGCCAAGGGGTGGTTGGATAACGATAGGGCAATACTAGAAATGCTGACAGCGATTAAGCGGGCTGGTGCCGATATAATCATCACCTACTTTGCTATGGAAGCCACTAAACTCTTGAAAAAAGGATAAAATGAAAGCTTTAGACGCCAATATCCGCCTAGTTGCTTGGGAAACTACCCGTTCTTGCAATCTTGCGTGTGTGCATTGCCGTGGCGCCTCACTGGGCACCAGCTATCCCGATGAGTTGGATACGATCGAAGGTAAACGACTACTTGATGAAATAGCCTCTGTGGGTAAGCCGATAATCATCTTGACGGGCGGAGAACCGCTGGTTCGTCCCGATATTTTTGAGCTTGCCAGCTATGGCGCCAGCAAGGGTTTGCCCATGGCGCTGGCGACAAACGGGGTTTTAATAACGCCGGAAGTTGCTACAAAAATCAAGGATAGTGGTGTGCGACGGGTTTCTGTGAGCATTGATGGTAGCGACGCGGCCCATCACGATGGATTTCGAGGGGTAAGCGGGGCGTTTGCGGGAGCGCTAAGGGGTATTGCAAACCTTGCCAGTCAACGCATTGATTTTCAACTGAATACAACAATAACCAAGCGTAACATCCATCAATTAGAAAACATCCTAGACCTCGCGATTGAGCTAGGCGCGGTGGCGCACCATATCTTTTTGCTCGTTCCGACGGGCAGGGGGGAAGACCTGGCGGGTGAAGAAATTAATGCAGAGCAATACGAGGAGACCCTAGAGTGGTTTTATGAGCGCTCACTCACCTACCCCATTGAATTAAAGGCTACCTGCGCCCCGCATTATTTCCGCGTTTTCCATCAGCGGAAGGACGAAAACACCAAGAGCTCCGTATCCTACGCGCTCCATGCCCATTCCCGCGGTTGTTTGGGTGGTATCGCCTTTTGCTTCGTTTCCCACCGTGGCATTGCCCAGCCCTGCGGCTATTTTGACCGTGATTGTGGCAATATCCGCGAACGCGGATTTCGGGATGTCTGGGAAAACTCCGAGATCTTTAACGAGTTGCGGCACTTAGAGATGTACAAGGGAAAATGCGGTGTTTGTGAATTCTTGCGGGTTTGTGGCGGGTGCCGAGCGCGAGCATTGGCAAAAGAAGGGGATTATTTGGCAGAAGAGCCGTTATGTTCCTACCAGCCCAGGAGGAAATGAAGGATGGATGCTATAGACAAAAAATTACTCAACGCCCTGCAGGAAGATTTTCCCTGCGTTACCCGCCCCTATCTGCACATTGCTGAACAGCTAGGCCTTACCGAAGCGGAAGTCTTGGAGCGGGTCCATAACCTGAAGGCGACGGGAATCATCCGCCGCATGGGAGCGGTGTTTTCGGGAGAGGCATTGGGCTTTGTCGGTAGGCTCTGTGCCATGAAGGTGGCGACAAATGATATTGAGCGAGTAGCGGCTGTTATCAACGCTTACCCCAATGTTACCCATAACTATCTGCGAAGCCACGAGTATAACCTCTGGTTTACCGTGAGTGCTGAAGATGAGGAAGAGTTGCAACGGGTTTTGGAGAATATCCAACGGACTACGGGAATTGCAGCATTGATTTCCCTCCGTTCCAAGCAGGTTTTTAAGCTAGATGCCCGTTTTGCGGTGTGAAGCGAGGCGTTACTGACATGCCCCGCTATGCGCTAACTAAAGGGAAAGCAGGTTTAGCCCCGTTGTTGGTTCAAATTTTCTTTCCAGCCTTCCATCAATTGTCTGGATGAACAGCTCACAGGTAGGGTCTATTATCGCTACCTTAAGATGCCCACCCAGCATCTTCTCCGTACCATCGGCCACGGCAATATGGAGATGCGGATAGGCATTTCCATCCTTGCTGGAAATGCTTCCCATCACAGAAACGATTTCGAAGAGCCCGACAAATTCGGCATCGGCGTATTCTTTGGTTATTGTGTCAAAGGCGCCGATAACCACCCTGGAAGCGGCACCAATTGCGGAGACTGTCCCCGCGCTAATCCCCTTCGCGTTGCAAAAAGCGGTAAGAGAACTTACCAATTCCTCGCCCTTGTCAATCCTTAAAATCCAATGACTGCCATAATTTTTACCAATCATTTGCGCACTCCTACTCCCATTCAATTGTGCTCGGCGGTTTGGAACTAATATCATAAACGACGCGGTTAACCCCCCGCACTTCGTTGATAATGCGGGTGGAAATTTTTGCCAGCAGGCTATGTGGCAGGTGTGCCCAATCGGCGGTCATGGCGTCGTCACTGTTAACGGCACGAATCGCGATGATGTTTTCATAGGTGCGCTGATCCCCCATGATTCCCACACTTTTTAGTGGCAACAATACGGCAAACGATTGCCAAAGCTTACGGTAAAACCCCGCTAAGCGAATTTCTTCGT
>JAIPED010000028.1 GCA_021737325.1 Deltaproteobacteria bacterium | reverse complement strand
TTCCTATTTTCTCTTTATCCAAGCCTACGCTAGTAAAATCAATGCTGCGCTGAGTATAGCCATAAAACGCTCCGAGTAACTTGTTCGGAGAAAGCGCCCGCTCAACCCCGACAAAAACACCCGACTGAGAGCTATCATAACTACTATCACTTTCCGTAGCACTTCCCTTGCTTCCTGAGGCGGCGAAGGAACCAAAATGATAGCCAATATCACCCCTATTTTGCGGTGTTTCTTCTGTAACCTTTTCCAACAACCGCCCACCAATCGCATCCATCAACAACCAGCTTCCCTGATGACCATAAGTTGCCGCTATCGTTGCCGCGGGAGACGACGGTATTACTTCGGTGAAATTACCACCCAACTCATGACGGTTTCTAGCGTAATTGAAAACCCATTCTGGTTTAGTAACAAACCAAGCCCCACCGCCGTTGTTATAAGAAAAAGAGAATGAACCTGACGGTGACTCAGAAGAAATGGCATAAAGGTATTCTACCTCTGAAGACAGCATTGATGCAGTTTCAACATGAACATTACTTAAAGAACCAAAACTAACCGTCCCGTTAAAAATCAATTGGTAATAATCGGAATAGGTCGGGTTAAATACCAAAGAGCCACTGTGCTGAGTGTAGTTACCACCAACCGTCAACCGTTTTCCCGCTCCAATTGATAATGAACCCGAGTCCCAAGACACCGAACCAACAGAACCAGAAATATCCGCAATGCCAGCACCAACGCCCGATAAAACCCCAAAGCCCTCAACAACTCCGCTAACGGTAACACCCGCGGCTGCTGCTAAAAGCAAAGCAGAGCTATTATCACCGCCAATAACCCCTACAAACTCTCCGCCGCTGTAAGTAACTGTCGAATGATGCTCCGCGAAAATAGACCCCTTAAGACCACTAACAGAGCCACCACTCTGAAAAAATGTCCCATTCCTTACGAGAACACCATAGGAATCTGCGCCAAGCGCACTGATATTGCCGTAGTTCTCCGCGAAAGAAGGAGCGCCTGAAAACAAATCTAACATAACGCCATGAGAGCCATAACCACTCGTCGTGATATTCCCATAGTTTAACAACCTGGATGACCCATTAAGATAAACACCGTAGGATGCCGCGCCGCTCGTTTTAATCGTCCCAAAATTCGTCGCATTTGAACGATCATAGACATTAATCCCATAAGCACCATCGCCACTAGTCTCGATAACACCAAAATTCTCAAAGGTAGCAGGATCTATCTCCACGCCATGGGAACCAACACCTGTGGTTATAATAGAGCCATTGTTTTTCGCCGAGGCATTCAACGCCACCATGCCATGCGTGTGAGCAGCCGTAACGGTGATATTGCCCAGATTATCAATAGTTCCACAGTTCGTTGCAACCATGCCATGAGCATCAAAACCAGAAACAAGAATCGCACCATCATAATTCATGGCTAACGAACCGCTGCCTTCTGCAACCATTCCGTGAGATGCGCTACCATTAGTTATTATCGTTCCGTTGTTGCCAACCCTAGAACTGTTTACCGATAACATGCCAGGGGCTTGAGAACCGGTAGAAATAAGTTGCGCGGCATTTAACAATTCACCACCATAGCGCGAAATAGCCACCGCAACCCCAGAAGCATGAGAAATCGTATTGCCCGCTTGGATGAAGCGGCTAGCTTCGGTGGCCATAACCGCTGCATAAGAAGATCCCGTCGCTGAGGAAATGTTACCGTAGTTGTAAAAGGTCGAAAAGCCCTTCAAAAACAACGCCGCATTAGAAGAAGAATTAATATTACCGTGATTGTACGCCACGGCATCCTCGCTCAGCCGCACCGCCTCAGAGCTCTCCGCTACAATAACCCCACTGGCATTATTCCAAGCTGTGGAGTTACCACGAATATCCATACCCGTACCCGTATCAGTAGCCGTGATCCTACCCGTATTCGTAAAATTGCTGCTAACAAGAAAAACGCCGCGAGAGCCAGTTCCCGTAGCAGAGATGTTACCACTGTTGAACAACGCACTACCATTAACGCCATGAATACCCGTGGCGCAGACACCAGATACCGCAATAGAACCACTGCTAACTATCTGAGAGTTATCCCCAAAAACGCCCGTAGAATTCACACCAGAAACAACTATGCTCAGCGTGTTGTTTAATGAAGATAAGTTTTCAAGCGCAACTCCTACAGAACCGTAACCATCAACCGTAATGTTGGCGCTGTTTGCAATAGTAGCACTATCCAAACCCCAAACACCGATGGAATTGTTGCCCGTTACCGTAGTGTTGCCGCTATTAATTGCCGAACCGCCAACGCTATAAATCCCCGCCGCCGCAGTACCGTCAACAACCAGCGCACCGTGGTTGCGCAAAGAACCGCCCGAGGTCCACATCCCCGCAGAATTGCTACCACTAACAACCACCGAAGCATTGTTGGCTCCACCGGATGACAGATCAGCGGCAATACCGACACTTCCAGCGCCAGTAGCCGTTATCCTAACCGTGTTAGTAAAATCGTTACTGACAAGCAAAACACCCATCGCATTCACACCAGAAACTACTATGTTCACCGTGTTGGTAAATGCAGATGCGTTATGAAGCGCAACTCCTACAGAACCGTAACCATCAACCGTAATGTTGCCGCTATTATCAATAGTAGCACCATCCAGACCGAAGATACCGATGGAATTGCTGCCCGTTACCGTAGTGTTGCCGCTATTAATTGCCGAACCGCCAACGCTATAAATCCCCGCCGCCGCAGTACCGTCAACAACCAGCGCACCGTGGTTGCGCAAAGAGCCGCCCGAGGTCCACATCCCCGCAGAATTGTTACCACTAACAACCACCGAAGCATTGTTGACTCCACCGGATGACAGATCAGCGGCAATACCGACACTTCCAGTGCCAGTAGCCGTTATCCTAACCGTGTTAGTGAAATTGTTACTGACAAGCAAAACACCCGTCGCATTCACACCAGAAACTACTATGTTCACAGTGTTGGTAAATGAGGATGCGTTATGAAGCTTAACTCCTATAGAACGATCTCCAGTAACTGTAATGTTGCCGCTATTATCAATAGTAGCACCATCCAGACCGAAGATACCGATGGAATCGTTGCCCGTTACCGTAGTGTTGCCGCTATTAATTGCCGAACCGCCAACACTATAAATCCCCGCCGCCGCAGTACCGTTCACAAACAGCGCACCGTGGTTGCGCAAAGAGCCGCCAGATGACCGCATCCCCAGAGAATGGCTACCCCCAACAGATACCGAGGCATTGTTAACTCCATTAGACAACGCATCAACGGAAATACCCGCACTCCCATCACCAGTAAGGGTCAGCGAATTCTCATTGATAACTGTACCGTTATTAATCGCTAACATCCCAAATGATTCTGGACCATTAAGCTCAACGCTACCGCAGTTTGTTAGGATAGAGTCGTTGTCTGCTTTGAAAGCATAAGAACCGTTCGTTGTGCCACAACTCGACAGGGAGTAAAGGAAGAACACCTTTGATTTATTGTTAGCCAAAACTCCAGTTCCATTGCGAACAGCTATCGTAATGTTGGATAGAATGCTCCCATCCCTTGCGTTACGAATAATAGCAACAGGTCTCTCCTCATTGACAACTATCGTGGTGTAAATTATTTTTGCACCATTCGTCGCACAAATATAAGGATCATCATAGGCATAGCCCTCTATATCAGCATAAAGCCGAATCACCGCAAAGTCCGTCGCATAAATACGCCAAGAATTTGTTCCATTGGCGTTAATTGCCGCGTTAGCATCAACGCTAACTACCGTACCTAAACCCGAGGCATAAACCGCTGTGGAATTGCTTCCTGTAACGCTTATGTTCGCTACCGGAAGAATATTAAGAACAGAGCCGTTATCAGCATAGACGCCGTAGCTGTTATTCCCAGTGGCCCGAACCGTCCCCGAAAAGTTACCACTTGCATTATCGATATAGAAGCCACGGGAATTAGCACCACTAGTGAAAATAAACGCACTACCTCCTACCGTTGCCCTGCCTTTATTCCGCGCCAAAACACCGTAGCTTTCCATACCCGTCGTGGTAATGTTGCCATAAACAAAACCCTCTGCCTCACCCGTAGAATTATCAAAGCGACTGACATAGACGCCGACATAATATGATGCCCTCTCCGTTGAGCCGCAAACGAAAATATTCCCATAATTATAAGCTTTTGCAAGATATGGGTTGAGAAATGCATCGTATGCCGCCAGTCCAAAAGTAGGCTCAGCCAGGGTTGCCGATTCGGTAGTATTGGTTAACCGAACAACACCCGTTACCGTATTGTTCACAATCCCTCCGCCACCCGCACGCATACCGCCATGAAAACCACCAATACGAACGGTGATATTGCCAAAGTTATCAATTGTATTGTTAGGATTTGATTGGCTACTGATTGCACTCAGCACAGCACGATTAAGCCCAGACCCTACCGAGTCGGCACTCTTGATATCACCGTAGTTGCTGAGCGTTCCGTTCCACTCATGATTTACCCGCACGGACCCGTAATACCCATGAATTTCTATCTTGCCGTAGTTATAAAAATGCGCGTTAGAGTTATTGGCGATGTCGGCAATGCCCTCCAGGCCATGTTGATCAACGATGGAAGTAGAGCTACAAGAAGAACCGTTAAATCGTATATTGCCGTAGTTCTTAACCACGGCACCATAAGCCGCGATTATAGCCTCGTAAGATTGGTCGCTCACACTATGAATCGTAATCCAAGAATCTCCGGTAGCATTCAAATCAATTGTGGAACGATCTACAGCACAGATGACAGAATTAGCTGTGCCTCCCCAGATGAATGTGGTTCCTCCGAATATTGTTACCCTGGAGCCAGGACCGTTGGCAAAAACTGGGGCGTTGCGGTATTTATCCATACCCGATATCGTCGCATTGATAATTTCTGCCACACCACCATTGGCGACATAAACCCCATAGTTTCTATTCCCCTGCGTGGTAATGTTGCCATAGACAAAAGCCCTCGCCCCTGAACCGTTAACAAAAATGCCAAAATAATATGTTTCCTCATCCACAGTGCCGCAAATAGAAATATCCCCATAATGGTAAACTGTTGAGCCATTGCCAACTGCCGCCAATCCGTAGCCAGGATTACTCATCGTACCACGCAAGGCATTGCTTAACCGAATGACACCCGTTGCCGTATTATTCACAATCCCGCCATTGCTTGCCAATATCCCGCCCGTGTTGTTGCTGCTACCCCCGTTGATAACCGTACCGCAGTTATAGATAATCGTATTTGTTCCATTGGCGCGAAAAGCCGCTGTTCCGTTGAAGTTGCCACTGATAGAAGCATTACTCCACAACCAGCATTCCGAACCTGCCGTGCAATTATAGGGCGTGTTTTGGTGATCTTTAATATGAGTCTCCGCCGCCGCCGCAACGCCAACATGAGACAGAAGAAGGAAAACGGACAAAATGACGCCATGAACAAGAAATCTGAAACCCAATGAAAAACAATTGGGAGCCATCCAGAGAACTCCATAGCCTCTGGTAGCTCCTAACCTCTTACGCATATCAAACTTATTCCTTTTTTATTTTTTTGAGGCAAACGGTCTGGGGGCGGCTCTTTCAGAAACAAGGAGAAAAGTAAAGAAATTTATTAGTTATATCAGCTCGTTGAAACAGACGAACAAAACCAGAAAAATAAGGCGTGTAGCGAGGTGATTGGTTGTGCAAGAATCACGGCTTAAACAAAATTCCACAAACAACCATCCTCTTTCTCCTGTCCTAAGAATCTGAGAGAGTAGCGGTTCGTGGCTTCAGCCAGAAACACGCTCTGCCTGAAGCAATACCCGTGATGAAGGAGCGAGAAAATTAGCCGCGAGACAAATGCTCCCAGAGATGGCGCTTACCCGTTTCACCTCCATCAATGACCATACGAGGAACGAGGTAGCCCGCGAGGTTTTGGGAAAGTTCTGTAAAAAGTTTAATAGCTTCTTCATGCGGAACGACAAAATGGCTACTGCCTCGCGCCCTATCCAAGACATGCAGATAGTAGGGAATAACACCCAAGGCAAAGAGACGACTGCTTAACTCGGCGAGGGTTGTGGCGGAATCGTTGATTCCCTGAAGTAAAACGCTTTGGTTAAACACCGTGCAATGTCCTACCAGCAAGGGCAAGACCTGCGCCAACTCCGGCGTTAGCTCACGGGGATGGTTGATATGCAACACAAATACCGCCACATGACGGGCAATTGCCGCAATCTCCGCACAGCGTGAAGGCTCATAAACAGGATAACGGGTGTGAATCCTAATTGTTATCCCTTCCCGTGTCTTTTTTAACTCACGAATAATTACCAAGAGGCGTTGGTTACTGAGCGCAAGCGGATCACCACCAGAAAGGATAACCTCTTCAATAGCGTCATTATTGCGCAAATATTCCACCGCATGCTGAATTTCCCCATCGGTGATATCGCCCTGCGCCATTCCCCCCTTACGGAAACAAAAACGACAGTGAGCGGCACACCTATCCGTAACTAAAAGCAAGGCACGGTTGGGATGGCGGTGCACCAGCCTGCCCTTGCGAAAAAGCCCATCACCGATTGGATCATCGCTCTCTTCCGCCGTGGAAATCTCTTCCAGCGGCGAATAACAAACCATTTTTTTAAGCGGATCTTCCTCCGTTTTGGTGAACAAAGAGCGGTAATGGGGGGTGATTTTTTCGGGAAATGCACTTTTTAACATCACTTTTACCGTTCTTGGACCCTACAAATAAGATGGTTGGCGGATTTCCCCGCCTGAAAGCCGGTGGAAAAAGCCGCCTGTAGGTTATAGCCGCCAGTATCGCCAGCAATATCAATCACTTCCCCACAGAAAAAAAGCCTCTTAACGGTAAGCGATTCCATCGTTTGGGGGTTAACTTCCGCCAAACTCACCCCTCCGGCGGTAACAATCGCCCGCGAAAGCGGGAGGCTTCTTGTAATGTTAAAGCGCAACGATTTTAAGGCTGTCGCCATGCGCCCTCGCATGACGGCATTTATATCGCAGGCGCGTTTATCGGCGGGGATATCTAGCAGACTGACAAAAGGAGCAACCATCTTACTGGGCAAAAGCCCGGCAAGTATTCCCGCGGTTGTTCGCTTGCCGTAGGCATCGCAATCACGCTGGATCCTCGCCTCAAGCTGCTTCAAGGAAAGGGCGGGTTTGAGATCAATGGCAACACTTACCGCGGGCGTGGCGCTGAGGGCTTTGTTAATCGCGAGGCTTAAAGAAAGGACGATTGGCCCTCCTAGGCCAAAGTGGGTAAAAAGCAACTCCCCAAATTCACTCCCAATGAGGTAGTTTCCCTGTGGGTATTTTTTCGTGTTTGTTGCGGCCAAAAGCCAATCAGTAACAATCGCTTCGCTCTTGCAGGCAAAGGCAAAAAGGCGGACATTTTTTAAGCTCACTCCCTGCATTGCCTTGGCTAACTCCACTTCCTGCACAACCAAAGGTACAAGCGCCGGCATGGGCGTAACGATTGTGTGTCCCACTGCCCTTGCCATCTTAAACCCATCACCGCTGGAACCTGTTTGCGGATAGCTAGCACCACCGGTAGCGAGAATAACTGCACTGGCGGGAAATTCTCCCCTGCTGGTTACTACACCAGTAGCAACACCGCCTTTGGTGATAATTTTTTTCACCGCGCAGTCGGTAACAACCTCCACCCCTGTGGCTTTCAGCTCTTTTTGCAGGGCAAACAAAACATCCCTGGCCGCATCGGATGCAGGGAAAATGCGTCCCCCTCGTTCCTGCTTGCAGATAACGCCGTTTTGCGCAAAAAAATCGATTAAATCATCGCGAAAGAACCGCGCAAAGGCGTTTCGTAGCCATTTCCCGTTATCTCCGTAGGCAAGCAGAAAATTCTCCAAGGGCTCCGCGTTGGTGATGTTGCATCTGGTCTTGCCGCTAAGAAGGAGCTTGTTGCCAAGAGAGGCGGTTTTTTCCAAAAGGAGAACTTCCACGCCGTTACCCGCCGCATTAATGGCGGCAATAAGCCCACTGGGCCCACCACCAACCACCATAACCCTTTTTTTCACATCGGGACCCCATTGGTTGTTCGCTGTTTCGGATGTTGGTTGCACGGGAGCAAGGGAAAAGTCAAAGGCCGCGTGTTGTCCTGTTATAGCTAAGTCAAAATGTCCTTTTTTTATGCCAAGGGAAAATGTCCCCCTTGCTCTTGCTCGCTTGTAAATTGGCGCGTTCTGTGTTCTTGGGCTACCGAAGTGCAGGGCAAATTTTCCAGAGAACGCCAAGAGGAGAAAAAGGTGAAGGACAAGGAAACAGCAAAGGTTGCGTCAACGCGCATAAGCGCCCCGCTAAGCTTGGAAACTGACGAAGTCATTGATGTTTCCCTAAGACCGACAACGCTTGCAGAATATATTGGCCAGGAAAAAATTAAGGGAAATCTGGAGATCTTTATCCAAGCGGCCAAGAAACGGCGCGACACCCTTGATCATGTGTTGCTTTATGGGCCGCCAGGGCTGGGAAAAACGACCCTCGGATACATCATGGCAAAGGAGATGGGTGTTGATATCAAGATCACTTCCGGTCCCGTGATTGAACGAGCGGGGGATTTGGTGGCAATACTTACCAACCTACAAGATGGCGATGTTCTCTTTATTGATGAGATCCACCGCCTGCCACATATTGTTGAGGAGGTCCTCTATCCTGCGATGGAGGATTTCAATGTGGATATTGTCATTGGGCAAGGACCATCGGCTCGTTCGCTGAAATTGCCCATTCCCCGTTTTTCTCTCGTCGGCGCGACCACCAAGGCGGGAATGCTCACTTCCCCTTTACGGGATCGCTTTGGCATGAGCTTCCGTTTGGATTTTTATGCTTCCGAAGAGTTGGCGCGGATAGTACACCGTTCCGCATTGATCCTCGGCACCGAGATAACCCCCGCAGGAGCGCTGGAGATTGCTCGCCGCTCCCGTGGCACCCCGCGCATTGCCAATAGAATCCTCAAGAGGGTGCGTGATTATGCACAGGTCAGGGGTTCAGGGGTGGTTGACGAAGTCGCGGCACAGGCGGCGTTACAGCTATTTGAGATTGACTCTGCCGGTTTAGACCACATGGACAGGCGCATCCTTTATGCCTTGATTGAAAAATTTGACGGCGGACCTGCAGGGTTGGACAATATCGCCGCTGTCATTGGGGAAGAGAGTAGCACGATAGAGGATGTTTATGAGCCGTACCTCATCCAGGAAGGGTTCCTCCAACGCACCCCCAGGGGCAGGATCGCCTCGCGCCGCGCTTTTGCGCACCTGAATGTTCCCCTTCCCGAACCGCTCAAGAAGGTCGGCACTACGGGAGAGCTGTTTGCATGAAGGTGCTGTTGCATATCTGCTGTGCACCCTGTGCCATCTATCCCCTCTCTCGGCTTGCGCCGCATGAGGTGGTTGGGTATTTTTACAACCCCAATATCCATCCCTACGCCGAACACCAACTGCGACAAACGGCATTGGTCAGTTACGCGGCTCTTCAAGGTCTGAAGGTCATCATGGCCCAAGGGTATGAGGTGGAGAACTTTTTCCGCAGGGTAAACAACAGGGAGAATGACCGTTGTCCCCTTTGCTACGAGTTAAGGCTGGAAAATAGCGCCCGCGTCGCTAAGCAACTAGGGTGTAACGCAATTTCCACGACGCTACTGTATAGCAAGTACCAACGGCACGATATGATACGGAAGCTATGCGAACAAGCGGCGGCAAGGCACGGGTTGGATTTTATCTATGAAGATTTTCGTGAGGGTTGGCTAGAAGGCATTGCAGCATCAAAAAAACTGGAGCTTTATCGGCAACGCTATTGCGGTTGCATCTATAGCGAGCGGGAAAGGTTTTTGCGTTCGTTGCCGAGTTCTTGACCTGCCGAGCTTCTTTGCACGGCAAACACAAAGATGTGTCATTTTTGCAACATTATTCCCTCCCACGAGCGCCTAATTTGCGCGTCAGTCCTTCCCGCGGTGCAGGTGCGGCATGGCTCTTTACGGTCATACGGAAAGAGAATAACTATTAATTATGACATATTGAACAAGAATATGGATAGCGGTGGGGTAAACTTCAGGATAAAAACGAGCATTGGTATTTTCTGGCATGGTTATTGATATCTTCAAGGGTTGAACTACATCAACCATGGAGAGATAACCAATGCTAAACGGTAGGCAACACACCCTGGCGAAGGAAATTACCCTGAAGAGCATTGGCTTGCATACGGGGCGGAAAATTAGCATGAAGGTGCTCCCCGCTGATGCCGATGCGGGAATTACTTTTATCCGCAAGAACGGTGAAAATAGCTTTGCTACCAAGAGCGCCTACGACGCGGTAACCGCAACCACCCTCGCAACAACAATCGGTGCTGACGGCGCCAGTGTTTCGACTGTCGAGCATCTGATGTCCGCATTTTTTGGTCTGGGTATTGATAATGCGGTTGTCGAATTAACTGGTCCTGAGGTGCCCATCATGGATGGTAGTGCTCAGGAGTTTGTTGCATTGCTCAAAAGTGTTGGGTTGGCGACACAGACAAGAAAGAAGTTTTTGGTGGTTACCGCACCGGTCAGCGTTGAGGAAGGCGACGGTTCCGCCACCCTACTACCCTCAGACAGATTTGAGTTAACCTACTCCATTGATTTTGCACATCCTTCCATCGGCAAGCAATCCTACCATGTAATTTTTTCGCAGGAAAACTACGAAAAAGAAATCGCTCCTGCCCGCACCTTCGGTTTTTTACACGATGTGGAGCGCTTGCAGGCGGTGGGGCTCGCCTTGGGGGGCTCCTTGGCGAACGCTGTGGTTTTGGATGAAAACAAGGTAATCAACAAAGAGGGACTGAGGTTCTCCAACGAGTTTGTGCGCCACAAAATTCTTGATGCCATTGGCGATCTCTCGCTTCTAGGAACCCCCATACAGGGTCATTTAGTTGCCCACAAATCGGGGCACCGTCTAAACAATCTTCTGTTAAGAGAGCTTGTTGCGCGTAAAAACTGTTGGCACTTGGATGGGTGAGATGCCGCTGTAACCGCCGCCAACAGCGGAGCGGGATTTCATCGCGGCAGGAGGTGTTCATGGAATCAAATACCAGGGTGGCAGATTTTTTATCGCGGCTTTCCCCTGCGGAGAAGGAGATAATCACCCCGCTGAGAAAGCAGGTCCTGCAGTTAGCAACCAATGTACATGAGGATGTAAAATGGAACGCTCTTTGCTATTTTAAGGGAGCACGGGCCTTTGTCGGTATCATGCCCTATAAAAAATACATCTCTGTTATTTTTGATAGAGGGGCTGAACTTGTTGATTCTTACCGAGTTTTGGAAGGCAAGGGTCATACGATGCGCCATATCAAAATTCACTCCTTGCCCGATGTCGCGGAAAAAAATGTAGTTTCGTATGTGGAGCAGTCATACAACCTGCGTTGGGAAGTACAAGTGAAAAGACTCTTGCACAACTGCAACACTTGCCTTGTTGTGGTCATTCCCGCGAAAGCGGGAATCCAGAGATGTTTGAAATGTTTCAGTTATTTTCTTTAATCGAGGAACCTTTTCTTCCGTTGGTGTTTGATGAACGAGTTGCGCAAGGGTCTTAGTGAAGGGAGTTCTTCCTGAGGGAGCTATTAACCACCCCATCTCCGCCTTGCAGGCAGAGGCCTACGAGAAGCCTTTGGGGTCCGTGGTGATGGTCGGATGTCTCTCTCAAAGACTCTTACATAAGTGGACCTTGTTTTTCGATACCATCGCCCAATGCGGTTTGTCCGGGATGCAATTTATCCAAATCCCATTGGGCAGGGTTATTCTGAATGTATTCCCGTATGCGGTTCAATTCCGTTTCGTTACGGACAATGTGCTCCCAGTAGTTGCTTTGCCACAATTTTACGCCGGGCGTACTATGAAATTCGTTGATGCATTTGGTTACGGCGGATTTGAATGACCGAACAATTGTCGGAACCGAACCCGACACCGGGCAACCGAATTTTTCCATCGTAGGGGCACGGCAATTACCAATATCCCGTTAAAATGATTGGGCATTACCACCCATTCATCCAATTCAATTTCGGCATGAATTTCGGCGGTCTTGATCCATTCAGCGGCAACCACACGCCCCACCTCATTCAACTGCATTTCTCCATCTCCAATGTCTCCGAATAGGCATTTCCGGTTTTGCGTGCAGACGGTCACAAAATACGCCCCGACCTGGGAATAATTGTATCCCCGTAACCGGATTGACCGACGATGGTGAACGCTCGGGTCGTATTTCATTATTTCGCCTCCCCGACAATCTGTTTCCATCTTTGCCCCCCTTTATTTTCTCACATTCTTTACGGAATCCGCCCTACCATGAATAAAAAACCTGACAATATTTTCCTCAAAATAGGCATTCTTGCAGGAGGCGTTTTGATTAGTCATTAACAAAAATTCGGTAAAAACCAGCCCCAAAAAAGATGACGCCCCTGTGCAAGGGGCTTGTATGCAAAGCTCCTACGGCAGCACTTCCCCAATTTGTCGTTGACAGACAGAATTATCCAATCCTATGCCCCGAGCCGTGGTAATAGCTATCCTTATAGCTCCGAGACAGTGACGCTGTGGTTGTACTCAACAAGACTTTATAATCCCAGGGGGAGGTAGCAAAATGAGAGTAGTCGCATTGGTTTCTTTGTTACTGTTGGTTCTGCTTACTTTTGGCTGTGCTACGAAGATTGACGGACTTTATGTCAAGGATGACTTCAAAGCAGTCGCCTTAGAGCAAGGGAAGTTGGTTACGGGTGGCGTTGTCGCCGAGCCGGGCAAGTTTGAGCTACAGCTTTCCAGCGATTACAGCAATGTCATGCTTGCCGCTCTGCAGAAAGAGAGAAAGTACATCCCGCTTCACGCCTATGGCTACTTTTTTAACGCCATTGGTGAAGAGCGCTATAGCGAAATAATGCAACAGTACAGTAAAGCCGATCTTAATACGAAAACCATTGAGGAAGTGGCGAATGCAATGCCGGGGATCCGTTATTTGGCGCTCGCTAAAATTGATAGTAGCACCACCACGATAGGAGAAAGCGAAACCGAGCCGCTGGAATTCAAAAATGAAAAGGGGCAAATGGTAACAAAACCGGGCAAGATAATAAAAATCCATACCCGCGAAATCGTCGCCACGCTCAGTATCTATGACTTGGCAAGCAAGGATCTGGCATTCAGTGGACAGGTAAAGAAGAGCCGCCAGAGCGTCTCCGAGTATGAAAAGAACATCGTTTCCGATGTGGTTTCAGTTATCGGCGCTATCCGCGGCAACGATGGCACGGGCGGAGTTTATCCCACCCCTGTCGCACCGCCAATTCGTGATGTTCTGCGCGATATTTTTGCAGGGTTTGGCGAGAATTTGCCGAAGCAATAGGGCGGACAAGCAACGCTACTTAACGGGGGGTTGCTACGCTTCTTGCCGTCTGTTGTGCTAGCCGTGGCTATGAGTTAGCCGCTGGTTTATCAATAAAAAGTATAGGGGTGAAGGACAGCTTCGCCCCTTTTTTCTGGCAGGGGGTAATGCCTCATAGAATTTTTGGGAACGACGCCCGCTTACGGCAAGAAGATAACATCCCCCCTGGGTAATGAGG
This sequence comes from Deltaproteobacteria bacterium, assembly GCA_021737325.1. GTDB lineage: Bacteria > Desulfobacterota > Syntrophia > Syntrophales > JAIPED01 > JAIPED01. The sequence goes on along the minus strand of JAIPED010000028.1, from coordinate 7,126 downwards.
GTTTGCCCGTTGTCTTGCTTTGAGCATTACCCGCCCGCAGGGTTAGAAATGCCTTGCAAAGCCCTCTTATTTTGCATAGTCGCCGCCGCTCTAGGGTGCTTTGCCGAAGTCCATGGGAAACAAGCATCAGGCTCTTATTTTTCACCCACCGGTAAATAGTTGAGCACAGTTGAGAGCGAAGGATGCGGTCGTTTTTCGTTTTTGGTGCCCAATGGATATAAACAGAGCAGGTGGGCAAGGGCGTTTTTATTGGCTTAAAGTTTGTGGGGTTGATTCAGCAAGGTTCTATTAAAAACTTTTCGGAAGGGGTTTATAATGCACAAATTGTTCTCGTTCACTGGTCCTAAAAAGATTGTCTTTGGCAATGGTTCTTTTTCTTCACTAGCCACTCAGGTAAAAGAATTGGGGGCAAAAAACCCGCTGATTTTACTTGATGATGCGCTACTCTCGTTGGGATTTCCCGAAAAACTAAAAGCCATCTTTAACGAAGCGGGGCTAAAGTACACGGTATTTAGCGACATCGCGCCAGAACCAAGGTTGGAAATGGCAGATCAAGGGGCGAGCATCGCCGTTAAGCACAGTTGCGATATTGTCATCGGCATTGGTGGCGGTAGCGCGATGGATACGGGCAAAGCGGTGGCAATTTTGATAACCAACGGGGGCAAGGCTGGCGATTATGTCGGGCTAAACAATGTTCCCAAGGCGGGGCTACCCACCATCATGGTGCCAACAACCGCTGGGACAGGAAGTGAAGCAACATTCACCGCCGTTTTCATCAACGATAAATTGAAGAAAAAACAGGGCATCAATTCTCCCTTTCTTTATCCCGATTTAGCCCTGCTGGATCCGCTACTCACCTTGAGCGTTCCCTCTTCCGTTACAGCAACCACAGGAGTTGATGCCCTCTGTCATGCCCTGGAATCCTACACCTCCATCATCTCTTCACCGCTAAGTGAGATGTTTTCCTTGGAGGCAATACAGCTAATCGGTGAAAATATCAGAACCTGTGTCCATAACGGCGGAGATATTGAAGCCCGTAGCAAAATGCTCCTTGGTAGCCTGTATGCCGGTTTAGGATTGGCAAATGCGGGGGTTACCGCTGTGCACTCCCTCTCCTACCCCCTAGGAGGTCGTTATGGCGTTCCACATGGTTTGGCCAATGCAACTCTGCTTTGTGCCGTAATGGACTATAACCTTGTCGGTGCCCTTCCCAAGTTTGCTAAGGTGGCCAAGGCCCTGGGAGAAAAAACGGATGACCTTTCCGTTAGTGATGCGGCCGAAGCGGCGCTACAGGCGGTAGAGTTACTGGTGGCTGATTGTAACATCGGTGCAAAATTGCAAGATTTCGGCGTTACGGAGCAAGATTTACCCGCGATGGCCAAAGAGGCGATGGAGGTGGCGCGTCCCTTGGCGAACAACCCCCGCAAACTGGGCGTTGACGATGCGGTATCTATCTACCAATCGGTTCTATAAAACTTACTACTCTATAACTTAAGAATGGGAGAGACAACAAATGGGTGGCAATGAAATTTTTGGCAACGAAGAAATTCAGGAATGTATGGAGGTTTTGCAAACGGGGATTTTGATGCGCTACAACTTCGACAAGGAGCGCAAGGGAATTTTTAAGGTGCGGACCTTTGAGGAAGAGTTTGCCCGTTTCCATGGAGTTAAACATGCATTAGGAGTAACTTCCGGTAGCACCGCTTTAAAGATTGCCTTAACGGCGATGGATATTTGTCCTGGCGACGAGATTATCGTCCCTGCATTTACCTTCATTGCCACTTATGAGGCGGTGATTGAAGCTGGGGCGATTCCTGTAATGGCGGATATTGATGAATCGCTGAACCTTGACCCCAAGGATATTGTAACCAAAATGACCCCCTACACAAAGGCGGTTATCCCCGTACATATGTGCGGCGCGGGTGCCAACATTGAGCAGATTGTTGCTACGGCCAAGAACCTACAGTTGCTCGTTTTGGAAGATAACGCGCAGGCTTTGGGCGGTAGTTATAAGGGGCAAAAGCTGGGTTCCTTTGGTGCCATGGCAACATTCAGCTTTGATTACTATAAAACGATCACCACCGGCGAAGGCGGCATGGTTATTACGAATTCTAAAAACCTTTATGAGCGCGCCGATTGGTACCATGACCATGGCCATGATCATGACCACACCGTCAGCCGAGCAATGGAAGGCCGCACCATCCTGGGTTTCAACTATCGCATGAATGAATTGCAAGGTGCGCTGGGATTGGCACAGCTTCGCAAGTTGGAATACATTATCGGCGAGCAACGCAAAAATAAAGCACGGGTTAAAGAAATGCTAGCAAGCGTCAAGGGGATAGGATTTCGGAAGCATTTTGATGAGTCGGGCGATACGGCAACATTTTTGGCCTTTAACTTTGAGGGCGCGGCTAAAGCAATGGCTTTCCAAAAAGCGCTGGGGGAAAACGGCGTGGATGTCGTCTGCTTCAAGAACAATAAATGGCACTACTGCCCCAATTGGGAACATCTCCTTGCTTGGTCAACGGCAAACTCCCGTAAGTTCCCCTTTGCTTCCAACGATTATCGGGGGAAGGTAGAGTATAGCATTCGTAACATTCCTCAGGCGGAAGATCTGCTGGGGCGAACGCTGGTTATGGGGATTCCCGTGAAGATGTCGGCAGAACGGCTACAACAGATTGAGAAGGCAATAGATCGCGCAAAAAGCGTTGTATAGGCGGAGAGTGGCAAAATGTACATAGTGACTGGGGGAGCGGGTTTTATTGGTAGTGCGCTTGTGTGGCACCTTAACCAGCTAGGGATAGAGGATGTTCTAATTGTCGATAATCTAGCCACAAGCGAAAAATGGCGCAACCTCGTTCCCCTACGCTACCGTGATTACATCCATAAAAGTCAATTTCTTGAACAACTTCAGGCGGGGCATTTTACCGCTGTTAAGGCGATTGTTCATCTCGGTGCCTGTTCCGCAACAACGCAACGGGATGTTAATTATCTCATGGAAAACAACTATCGCTACAGCGTCAGCGTTGCCCAGTGGGCGATAGCGAACAACACCCGATTTATCTATGCTTCTTCAGCGGCGACCTATGGCAATGGCTCTTGCGGCTTTTCCGATGATGACACAAATTCCCGCAAACTGGCGCCGATCAATGCGTATGGATATTCTAAACAACTGTTTGATCTCTGGGCTCTCCGCAACGGGTTAGCGGAAAGAATGGCGGGGATAAAGTTCTTCAATGTTTTTGGCCCCAACGAATACCACAAGGACGATATGCGGAGCGTGGTGCATAAAGCCTATGGGCAAATAAAATCCACAGGTACGGTAAGGTTGTTCAAATCGCATCATCCCGATTATCCCGATGGTGGTCAGCTTAGAGATTTTGTTTATGTTAAAGACTGCGTACAAATTATCGGAGAATTAATCACCAAACCAGATGTTTGCGGAATTTTTAATTTGGGGACAGGGGTAGCGCGTTCATGGAACGACCTGGTAAGCGCAACCTTTGCCGCCTTAAATTTGCCGATAAAAATACACTACACCGATATGCCCGCCGATATCCGTGAGCAATACCAATACTACACAAAGGCACCAATGACGAAATTAAGTAAAGCCTTGGGGCGAGAGATGGTCTTCCCCTCGCTTGAGCAAAGCATTGAAAACTATGTACAGCACTATTTGGAAAATGGTCAAAAATGTTTATCATAAGACGGTGAAGGAGGGAAAAAGCAATGTCCATCGAAAGGGATAAGGCTGTTGATTTTGCGATAAGCCAGATTGAAAAACAATTTGGTAAGGGCGCGATAATGAAACTGGGCGCGGCGGAACGGATAGAAGGAATGGGTGTTATTCCCACGGGCTCCTTGAGCCTGGATACCGCAATTGGTATCGGTGGCGTGCCTCGCGGTAGGGTTGTCGAGATTTTTGGACCAGAATCGGGGGGAAAAACAACCCTCGCCTTGCAAATAGTTGCCGAGGCGCAAAAACAAGGAGGCATAGCCGCCTTTATTGATGCCGAACATGCGCTGGATGTACAATATGCACGAAAAATCGGGGTAAATACCGATGAGCTGTTAATCTCCCAACCCGATACCGGCGAGCAGGCCTTAGAAATTGCCGAAACCTTGGTCCGTAGCGGAGCGTTGGATGTGTTGGTTGTGGATTCTGTCGCCGCGTTGGTTCCCAAGGCGGAATTGGAAGGCGATATGGGTGATGCGCAAATGGGGATGCAGGCAAGGTTAATGTCTCAGGCTTTGCGTAAATTAACGGGAGCCATTAGCAAATCAAAAACAACGATGATTTTTATCAACCAAATCCGCATGAAAATAGGCATCATGTTTGGATCGCCCGAAACCACAACGGGAGGCAACGCGCTAAAATTCTATGCTTCATTGCGCTTAGATATCCGTAAGGTTACCAGCATCAAGCAAGGCGCCGATGTTGTCGGGATGAGAACCCGAGTGAAGGTGGTGAAAAATAAGATGGCTCCGCCCTTCAAAGAAACGGAATTTGATATCATCTTTGGCGAAGGCATTTCTCGCGAGGGGGATGTTGTCGATCTGGCTGTTACCCAGGGCATCATTGAAAAAAGCGGCGCTTGGTTTTCCTACAAAGGAGATCGGCTTGCCCAGGGCAGGGATAACGCCAAGGCCATCTTGATTGAGAACAAGCCGCTTTGTGAAGAAATTGAACGAGAGGTGCGTGCCAAGCTGGGGCTACCCGCCAAACAGACACCGCCTGTCGTGGAAGCTACCAACGCCACCAGCAAGGCGGAGAAACCTCCCAAGGCGGATAAAAAATAATCGGCGATGGATGAAAGCAAGGCGTTTGCCTCTTCCCTTGCAAGCCTTGTGCGCCGCTCTCATAGCCATGATGAATTGGCGAAGAAGTTAGCACGCAAGGGCTTTTCTCCTACCATTATTGCCACAACGCTTGAACGGCTCGCTTCGCTAGGTTACCTCAACGACGAGGAGCTTGCCGTTAGGTTTGCCGCGCTCAAAGCACCTTCTTGGAGTAGCCGTCGCATCGTACAATCCCTAGCAAGGCAAAAGGGAATTGCGCCGCATACGGTGGCTTTGGCGCTCCTACAGGCCAGAAACGAGGTTGGCGAGGAGGAGGCGATTGCCAATTTCATTGCCAAAAAACTCCGCGGTACCGGGGGTTTGGCCAGCTTGAATGATAATGAGTATCGGAAGCTGTTTGCCTCCTTGTTGCGGCAAGGTTTTGCGGTGGATGCGATTAAGGAAGCGCTAAGGCGCTAATTCGCATGGACATGAATAAGAGCCTTGCGCAACTCGTTCATCAAACACCAACGGAAGAAAAGGCTCCTCGATTAAAGAAAATAGCTGAAACATTTCAAACACCTCTGGATTCCCCGCTGGATCCTGCACTCGTGAAAACGGGTGCGGGAATGACGGTCGGAAGCAAAGAGGTACAGTTGTGCAAGAGTCTTTTAATATGTGTATGATTTGCGCCCGCAACCGGCGGGCATTATGGCGAGGTTATGCAAAATGTTAAAATGGTTGGCTATTTTCTTCGCTGGGCTACTGCTTGTGCTGCAGGGTTGCACCTACCGTTCTTGGTACGAAGGACTGCGGGAAACAGCCCGTCAAGAATGTTACAAGAATAAAAATGATCAACAGATAAGAGAATGCTTGGATAAAACGAATGTTACATACGAAGAATATGAGAAAAATCGTGAGGAATTAAAAAAATGACGGTTTCGTCCTGGGATTAGGAGGCAACCATGACCATGGCGCCAAGAAGACAACGGCTACGCAGGTCTTTAATAATCATCTCGTTCATTCTTTTTCCCATAACTATCTTCTACTTCTCCCCAGTATTAATCATCATGGGGGCAACCGCGGGGGTGTTAGCGGGAGCCGCTATCGTTTTCCTCTGCCAGTTCCTTTCCGCGCTTATTTTAGGACGGGCATTCTGCGGCTGGATTTGCCCCGCAGGAGGCTTGCAAGAAGCGTGCTTCCCTGCCCAAGCGCGACGAGTGAACGGGAAAAAGTCTGATTGGATAAAATATCTTATCTGGGTGCCGTGGATGGGAACGATCATCTATCTCTTTACCCAAAGTGGGATTCACGGGGTAGATTTCTTCTTTATGATGGAAAGCCCCATCTCGCTAAGCTCGCCCGCGCAGTATCCAATTTATATCAGCGTTACCGCCCTGATTTTTGTTCTTGCCCTGACGGTGGGAAGGCGGGGTTTTTGTCATACGGCTTGCTGGATGGCTCCGTTCATGGTTGCGGGCGCAAAATTCTCGCGTTTTTTGCCTCTACCCACTTTATACCTCCGTGCAGACGCGGATAAATGCGTGGAATGTCGGGACTGTACAGCACAATGCCCGATGAGCCTAGATGTTCCCGCGATGGTTCAGCACGGGAATATGCACAACAATGAGTGTATTCTTTGTGGGAGTTGTATTGATGCCTGCCAACGGCAATCACTATCCTATGCCTTTGGTGTAAATCCCGTGGAGAAGGCGAAGGACGCGCACCTGCGGGAAAAATAATTGAGGAGAAAAAATTGGCAATGAGGAGAAGCGACAGGATGATAACCATAACAGAAGCCCGTTCTCTTTTGGAGAAGGGTGAGTATGGCGTTTTGAGTACCGTTTCACCCGATGGCGAACCCTACGGCCTGCCTTTGAATTATTGTGTGATTGACGGCTCCATCTTTTTCCATGGGGCGCGGGAGGGGAGAAAGATTGATAACATTCTTGGCAATCCCTCGGTTTCGTTTTGCGTGGTGGGAAAATGGGAGGTGCTTCCTGCGGAATTCGCCACTAACTACGAAAGCTGCATCGTGCAAGGCTGGGCATCCGAGGTCTTTGGCGAGGAGAAAGCCTTGGCGCTGGAAGGACTCATAGCCAAATACTCCCCCAACCACATTGCGGCAGGCTTGCAATATCAAGAAAATTTCAGCTCGCAGACACGGGTCTTTAAGATAGCGATACAATCCCTAGCAGGCAAGGCGAGGAGATGAGTGTGGGACAGGCATTCCTGCCTGTCTGTCTGTCGCGTTTCAGTCCCGCCATGACAGAAAGAAGTGTGGGACAGGCATTCCTGCCTGTCTGTCTGTCGCGTTTCAGTCCCGCCATGACAGAAAGAAGTGTGG
>JAIPED010000027.1 GCA_021737325.1 Deltaproteobacteria bacterium | reverse complement strand
TACCCAAACCCCTGTTGATAGACTGTTGATAAGTGCCGAGAGGCCAGGGGGTTTGGAAAAACGGGCATTTTTGCTCTTTGAAAACGAATAGTTACACGGGGATAGTCGAAAGACATTCCTGTCGCGGCGGGAACTGAAATAAAGGGGTTGCGCCCAATTGTAACTCCTTGTTGGTCGAAAGACATTCCTGTCGCGGCGGGAACTGAAATATAAACCAATGATAGCACCGATCATCCCTGTCGAAAGACATTCCTGTCGCGGCGGGAACTGAAATAATTGTACCCAAGCTGGGTATTTTTTGACTGTCGAAAGACATTCCTGTCGCGGCGGGAACTGAAATGGGGGTAGCCCCGTTAGCCCGCCTCGCGATCGTCGAAAGACATTCCTGTCGCGGCGGGAACTGAAATACACCAGTTGTTATATTACCGAAATTAATATTGTCGAAAGACATTCCTGTCGCGGCGGGAACTGAAACTCAACAATAAAAAAGCTTACTTGGATTTTTGTCGAAAGACATTCCTGTCGCGGCGGGAACTGAAACATTTGCTTATGCACTTTTCCTTCCCTTACTTGTCGAAAGACATTCCTGTCGCGGCGGGAACTGAAACATTTGCTTATGCACTTTTCCTTCCCTTACTTGTCGAAAGACATTCCTGTCGCGGCGGGAACTGAAACATGTCGATAACCCTGCCTTCTCCTTCCAGTGTCGAAAGACATTCCTGTCGCGGCGGGAACACCACCCGTCATTCCCGCACCCGTTTTCACGAGTGCAGGCTCCAGCGGGAATCCAGAAAAAGAAAAACATGAATAGACAACCTGCCTACTATGGAAGCGGATGTTCAAAGGAAGAAGCAACTAAAGGGCAGAATTTTGTAGGATACTGCTATTGTTGCATTCATGGACTCCCGCTTTCGCGGGAGTGACGATTTAGTTCCTCGTTCCCACGCTCCTGCGTGGGAACGCATAGTCGAAAGACCCTCCTGTCGCGGCGGGAACACCACCCGTCATTCCCGCACCCGTTTTCACGAGTGCAGGCTCCAGCGGGAATCCAGAAAAAGCAGAGCACGAACAGAAAACCTGCCGACTCTGTAGGCGGATGTTCAAAGGGAGAAGTAGCCGAGGGACAGAATTTTGTAATGGGCTATTATTGGATTCCTGGACTCCCGCTTTCGCGGGAGTGACGATTTGATAGACACGCGACAGGCAGGAATGCCTGTCCTACCATTTCTTTCTGTCATGGCGGGCGGCAACGGAAACCTGTAGGGACAACCCCTTGCGGTTGCCCTATTTCTCGAAAGACCCTCCTGTCGCGGTGGTAATTCCTCGTTCCCACGCTCCTGCGTGGGAACGCATAGTCGAAAGACTCTCCTGTCGCGGTGGTAATGACGCTAACAAGCCAAGCAGTGCAGTTATGCAAGAGTCTTGGGAAGCAAAGTCAGGTTGGGCGTTGTGGCCGCAGTTCTTGGCGGAGATACAAAAGGAGAAAGGGATCCGAGCGAGGGCCATAGAGCGACATTGCGATTTAGGATTCCTGCCTTCCTTCGGTATGATAAGAATTAGCAAGAACCAGTTAACAAGGATGCTGGAGCAAACAACCACCACGCGGGAAAGGCGGTCGCTGAGATGGGCCACTGTATCATATTCCTCGTTCCCACGCTCCTGCGTGGGAACGCATAGAAGACATTCCTGTCGCGGCGGGAACCTCGCCCGTCACTCCCACACCCGTTTTCACGAGTGCAGGCTCCAGCGGGAATCCAGAAAAAAGCAGAGCACGAACAGAAAACCTGCCGACTCTGTAGGCGGATGTTCAAATGGAAAAGTAGCCGAGGAACAGAATTTTGTAATGGGCTATTATTGGATTCCTGGACTCCCGCTTTCGCGGGAGTGACGACTGAGTGGACTGTCGAAAGACCCTCCTGTCGCGGCGGGAACCTCGCCCGTCATTCCCGCACCCGTTTTCACGAGTGCAGGCTTCAGCGGCAATCTAGGAAAACCCAGAACGCAAACAGAAACCTCCCGACTCTGGAAGCGGATGTTCAAAGGAAGAAGCAACTAAAGGGCAGAATTTTGCAGGAGACCGCTGTTATCGTATTCATGGCCCCGCTTTTGCGGCAGTAACAACTGAGTGCGCAACGCTTTAAGAACGCTTCACCGCGCCACGATGTCGCAGGCGGACGAAAATACATCATCCACAGTGATGGAGCGCATACAGCGAAAGTCAATATGACATTCCTTGCGCAAGCAGGGCGAGCAATCAATATCGTGTCGTACGATGAGGCTACGAGCACCTAGAGGTGCGGTGGTTATATGGTTTGTTGAGCCAAAGATAGCAACTAGAGGTAAATTGAGCGCACCCGCCACATGCATCAACCCTGAATCATTAGCAATAAAAAGAGAACACTGGCTCATTAGTGCCATCGCCTCGCGAAGCTTGGTTGCTCCGGCGAGGTTTAGAACATCGGCATTCGTCGCCTGGGCAATACTGTCCGTTATTGCCCTGTCATCAGCACTGCCGAAAAGCAGGATGCGAGCATTAAAATGTTTACCCAACAGCGAAGCAAGCTGGGCAAAGCGCTCCGGCAACCAACGCTTGGCAGGTCCATAGGCCGCTCCAGGTGCTATGCCAATCAGCTTGCGGTCGTCGCTAATGCCGTGCCCCGCAAGAAAACGGCGCGCAAGAAGATTGTATTCGGCTGGTAGCTTAAGCGAGATGTCGGCGGCAACTTCTGGGCATCCCAGTGACTGGACCATCTCCAAATAGTATCTGGTTTGGTGGAGCCGTTTAACTCCGCGCCGTCGTGGCACGCTATCGGTCAATAGCAAACCCCGCCCATCGGTGTTGTAGCCTGCGCGCACGGGAATCCGCGCCAAAGAAGTAATGATCGCGGCCGAAATCGCATTTTGCAACAAAATCGCCGCATCAAATTTTTCGGCTCGCAATTCTTGGGATAATAATAACTTACCGGCAATCCCGCTGTGCCTTCCCTCGCGTCCATTATCATCAAGGATTATGATGTTATCTATCGCGGGGGATATACGGAAAATCTCCGCAACCCATTCCTTCGCCAGAATGGTAATGGTTGCCTCGGGAAAACGCTGACGAATGGCTGTTATCGCGGGAATCGTCATGACGGCATCGCCGATCCAGTTCGTGGAACGAATCAGTAGTTTTTTTATCCTTGCAGGATCCAACATCGCTTTTATCCTCACAATCCGTTCTTTTTCTATGTCATTTTAACCGTATGCCGTTAACGAAACAAGCGCGGCATGGGGCTTTCAATGCAATCCTCCCCCCCGCATTCCGAGCAACGGGATGCGGGGGAGCATGGAGTTACTTCGCTATACGAAGTAAAATTTTGTTCCTCCATTGCTCTATCGGAGATAGCAACCTTGCAATTTAAAGGCCCTCTCTCAGGCAACCCTCGGGAAGGGATAGCCTATTTGAAGGTCATTCTTCGCTATGTACTAAATACTGCTCTACCCCTTTTTTCGCCTTGGTATTCTCTAGCCGCAGGAGTTCCAGCAGTCGTTGGCGGTTATTCTCTAGGTTGCTGTTGCTATTTTTTTTATGCCACAGATGAAAAACGACCGTAGCAAAGCGAGCACTTTTACGAGAAATTTTTTGGTTAAGCAGACGAATAACCAAGTCTGAATCCTCCAGTCCCCAACCCTCATACTCTTCATCAAAGCCGTTGATGGCAAGCAAATCTTCACGCCAGCAAGCTAGGTTGCAGGTCATAACTCCTTGCCAACCACGGGCACATAGTTTACGCAAAAAACTAGGCAGCGGGAGATAATGCACAACAGACCAACGATTGGCCTTTTTGGTAATTGCTGCCTGTAACCATTGATAGGAACGCCATTCGTGAACGGGTATCTTTTCCTCCAGGAGTTTTTTAGTAAACGCTTCGTTTAAAAGAACGCGGCTACCAGCAACAAACCAGCCGCGCTCGGCAAGTTGACGGTGCCTTTCCACAAAGGATAAAGAGGGGATGCAATCGCCATCGGAAAAAATTACATAGTCCGCAGCCGTCGCCGCTAACGCACGATTGCGGATAGCCGCGACACGAAACCCTGCATCTTCCTGCCAAATGTGGTGAATGGGAATTCGGGAGCTCTTTTGAAAAGCGGCTATCGTCTGCGCGGTTTCAGCACCAGAACCATCATCGGCAACGAACAATTCGAAATCGGTAACACTTTGTGCATTATACGCGGCCAACACCCTTTCGAGAACCCGATGGCTGTTGTATGTTGTTATTATGACAGATATATTCATTTTTTGATAGCCTCTCTCATTAACGCCAGCTTAAGGTAGCGGTAGTATGTGCCTTCGGCGTTCGTAACAGCGAGGATAAATCCCTGCCGACCATCGAGAAAACCTCGTTTTATAAGGTAGGTATGTAGAAAACTCCAAAACCCATGGGCAATGGCGGTTACAAGAGATGCTCTCTTGCCCCGATTAAACATCATTTGAGCACCATCTGATGAATATCTGTTCATTTTATGAAAAACTTCTTCAAGATTATCAAACGGTCTATGTAAGAGATGGTTCTGTAACTTCTTTACCGTCCCTGCCACCTCTAGGCGCTCATGCACAAGATCATTACTAAAACGCGCAGAGCCTCTTCTAAATAATCGCGTTACATAATCGGGATACCACCCGCTATGCCGCATGAAGCGCCCACAAAAACTGGAAAGGCGCGGGATGGCAAATGCCGCCGTTTCTTTTTCTTTAGCGATACATGTTTTTATTTCTGCTTGTAGCTCTGGAGTTACCCATTCATCCGCATCAATAGAGAGGATCCATTCGCCCGTAGCCATTGCCAAGACGCGATTTTTTTGAATGCCAAAACCTTGCCAATCATCAGCAATATGAACATGCTCCGTGTATTGGCGGGCAATGTAAAGAGTATCATCAGTACTACCCGAATCTAGAACAATAATCTCATCGGCAAAAGCAACAGATTCTAAACATTGCCCCAAAACCGCCGCCGCATTTTTGGTGATGATAATTGCTGATAACTGTACAGTTTTCATTTTTCTCCTCAGCATAATAATAGTGTAAAACTGCGGTTCCATTAGCCGTAGCTATCGTTAGTAGCCACAAAATTGTATGCTGCTCTTCTTTCATAGACCAAATGTACCGCGCACACGGTATGTCTGGCTCATAATAGCAAAATTTCTTCTTGTAAAAGCCATTATTGATACCTTCTCCTTGAGTTCTCGGAAGATATGATAATTTTCTTCATTATCTGACCTCTAACAAAAGACTTACTGCCAGCGTAGGAAAGAATATCTGTCATGTCAAATATTTACAGCGATTCCTCCCACCACCTGTGGCTTGCTACAGAATCCTCGGTAAAGATTTCTCCAATTGGGGGAACAATGAAATTTAGCTTCTTCTTAATTGCCTCCTGAGAAAATCTGGCAATTGGCTCCGCCCACGGATGAACGCTGAGGTTGTATCTTCCCCAATGTACCGGAATAACGAGCTGGGACTTGGTATCAATTCCCGCCATAACGCTCTCTTCGGGAAACATATGAGAATGGCTCCATGCCTTGTTATAGGCACCGTTTTCCATAAAGGAGAGGTCAAAGGGGCCATATTTCTCCCCAATTTTTTTAAATTCTGGCGAATATCCACCATCACCAGAGATGTAGATTGTTTTTGTCCTAGATTTAATAATCCAGCCTCCCCAAAGAGTGGACATCCGCTTAGTGGCTGTCCTGCCGCTATGGTGTTTTGTGGGAGTCAAAATGACTTTTAGCCCTTCAACCGCAGTGGAATCATACCAATCAAGCTCGGCTATCTTCTCTGCCGCAACACCCCATTTGAGCATGTGCACTTTTACGCCAAGAGGCACGATGAAATTCTTCACACCGCCATGGATTCTTTTTATTGTTCTATAATCCAGATGGTCATAGTGATCGTGGGTAATCAGTATTATGTCAATCTCATCCGGCAAATCTTTTATGGAAGGAGGATTGCTCATCGGAAATGAACGCGGACCTATAAACTGAACGGGAGACGCTCTATCAAAAACAGGATCGGCGACTATCGTCTTCGCCCCCAACCTAATCAGTATTGTGGAGTGGCCAAACCAAGCGTAGGCATTATCTCTTGAGATAAAATCTTCCTTGCTAAACTTAGCCGTGCTTATCGCCTTTTGAGGTGATCCCTGCTGACGGTCCTGGAAAAGAAACTCCCACAGCGAACGCACTTTACCCTTAACAAGAACCATTGGTTTTTTATCGAGATTCTGAAATTTGTTCCCATCGTAATTAGGAGAATTGAGCAGTTGCTCCTTGTATTCCCCTGTCGCTTCGCCTCCAAAGACAGGCGCCATCTCAATGAAGGTAAGGAGGGCAATGATTAAGCCCGCTATTATTGCTACAGCAAAAAGCAGATAGAAAAGTGTTGTTCTCGCTCTTATCGGCACTCTTGATAATCCTAATACCGCTTGTCATTACAAAATTATCCGTAAATGAAAACAGTGGAGGTAATATACTCCTGCCAACGCCTACAAAATGCCTGCTTCGCGAAAACTAAAATGGCGATCATAAGCTACAACGATGTGATCATGGAGGGAAATATCTAAAGAAGAGCCTATTTGAACTAGTGTTTTAGTAATTCTGATGTCCTCTTCGGATGGCTTGGTAACCCCTGAAGGATGGTTGTGAACAACAATAATTGCCGTTGCCCCTTCCTTTAGCGCCCTGGCGAATATTCGTCGTGGGTGGATATAGACGCTGTTTACCGTTCCTTCTCCGAGGGTTTCCGTTCCTAACACCATGTTTTGCGCGTTGAGATAGATAACGCAAAAGTGCTCTTCTTTAAGAGATCCTAAGCGTGAGCGCCAGTAATCCAACAATTCGGAAGTGCAACTTATTTGTGGCTTCTCTTTCGCCAATTCACTCAAATACAGCGGGATGATATCCTTGATGAGCAATACAAGGGTGGCGGAATGGTGGGAAATTCCTTTAACGGCTAGTAGCTCTTCCTTCTCCGCATCCAATATCCCTCTCAATGAGCCAAACCGCGCTAACAACTGTTTTGCTAAAGGCTTAACCTCGCGGCGCGGAATGGCGTAAAATAACAGTAACTCAACAACTTCATAATCTTTCAACACCGCGATGCCATTTTCGGCATAGTGCCTTTTTAACCTTTCGCGATGATCCACATAATGAGGTTTTTCCATACTACAGGTTTGAATTCACAAAATCCCAGTTGATGAGTTTTCCAATAAAGACATCCAAGTACTCCGCCCTTCTGTTTTGATAATTCAGATAGTAGGCATGTTCCCAAACATCAACGGTGAGCAGGGGTTTTTGGCCATGCGCCAGAGGAGTATCCGCGTTAGCGGTTTTGGTTATTGCTGGCTCGCCTTTATCCAACACCAACCATGCCCAACCACTACCAAATTGCGATAAACCTGCGCTTTTGAATTCCTCGGCAAATTTCTCAAAACTGCCCCACTTGGCACTAATGAGCTCTGCGACCTTCCCTGTTGCTTTTCCCCCACCCTGGGGTTGCATACACTCCCAATAAAAAGAGTGATTCCAAACTTGGGCAGCATTGTTGAAAATACCCGCCGCTTTTACATCATTGGCCGTTGCGACGATTATCTCTTCCAGCCTTGTTGCCGCCAGCGAAGTCCCGGCAACTAATTTGTTCAGGTTATCCACATAGGTCTGATGATGCTTGCCATAGTGAATCTCAATTGTTTGTGTGCCAAGTTGTGGATCAAGAGCATTTACCGAAAAAGGCAATGGTGCGAGCTGAAACATTGAAAACCTCCTGTTGTTTAGAATGTGAAGCTTAGAAAAAGCTGTTTTTCGGAGTGCGCTACGCATCACAAAGCATGTGATCAACCCCTCTTACAAGGGAATGCTCGTGTGATCGTTGACGCATCGGAAAATTACCGCAATTAATAAAAGCAACGAGTGCCTCTGCATCATGCCAAAAACGGAGAGCAGAAGTTAACAATTTTTGCCAGTTCTCCCGTTGCGCTACACCAGGGAAAAGACTTACTCCTCCAATAACTGCATTAGCTCATGGGCAATAAGGACTTTATCCTTGTCGGCCTTCATGACTTCTAAAATGCGCCGCCCCTTGGTGGCGATGGCATCCGCCAGCACATCATGCGGCGGCGCCTTAGTAGCAAAAAGTGCTTGGAAAGCGTTGGGGATTTCGTCAATGTCGCGATACTTTTGAAAACCACTCAGACCTACAACCAAGGGATTATCATTGCCTCCAACCAAAGAACGATCATCGTTTTTGTAGATAACGATCGCCTTTCCTGCCTGCCAGGCAATACCAGCCTCCACCATCGATCCTTCGTCGGGAACACGCCCGTTCATATTAAGAATTAGCCCATCACTGTCGAGCAACTCGAAAACATCAACATAAAATATCACCTTGAGTAGAATCTCTCTGGATTTTTCTTGGGACACACCAGCGGCAGAAAAGGCATCTAGGAGCTTGGCAAGCAGTACTCCATCACGATGGGGAAGGAATACCATAAAACCCTTCTGCTCCAAGACCTGTGCGATCTGCGCCATTTCTTCTCTTTCTTTGTCGTTAAACAAAGGACCGGCGCAATAAATCTTCTTGCTGGTGATTGTTTGCTGCTCCGCCGCCCAAGATGGCGCACAATTTCCGCCAATTATCGTCAATAACAGCAATGCTACCCAAAACCACGGGATTCTACCTCTCTGTGCTGGTGAACCTCCGCAAGGGGTGTTTTCCGTCAATGACTTCCTTGCCGTTATCATATGGCCTGCACCTGCCTTGCTTGTCATTCCGTTGTGCCGCTATATTGCGCTAAAAATTTCAACGAACTACGCGCCACGCCGAATCCTGTTTGGCGGAAACCACACGGACATGACCTGTTTCTCGCCAAGATACCTCAGCCGCCTGACTAAAACTTCTGTCAAGCGAAAGCACTAACCAGAGCCAATAACATCGGGCAACCAGCACAGATAAAGGACAGGGAAACTCCTATCCTTTTTCGTACCCCACGCAGGTGTAATGGATCGCTCTATCAAAATATAAAACCACACGGTTATCCAATTCCAACGCTTGGTTAAGTTGCAAAGCGGTGTCCAACATGCCGGAAGAGAGAACCTGTAGCCAGATGTGACGGCGTGCAAGAATCAGGGCATAGACCACCTCGGAAATGGCAAAACCTTCCTTGTGTCGTTGTGCACCCATTGCGGTGTAATACGCCGCCACCTTCTCCTTCTCAGTTTCTTGGGAAATCCATTGAGAAAGTTGGCTATACACCAATTGTATCCTTTTCCGAAGAGCCTCGGGATCAAGTGTCTTGTAGGTCTTTGTTTCCGGACGAGACAAAACATCTTTAATCCACCGCGCTGACAACTCCTCCGCGTTTTCTTCAATTACCTTCACCAACCTTTGGGAAATGAACATTGCATTCCTCCTTTCAGAAAAGCTGTTTTTAAGTTACCATTTCGGGGCTTTACCAAGATTATGTCCCGGCTAACTTGGCGGACGGCATAAGATACTATGCCCCGAAGTGTCAAGTTTGGGTAGCGCAACCAGCCTCTCTTTACAGCTCTGAAGCCTCTGCCGCCGTTACCATATTATCGCGATGGATGATTTCGTCATAATCCTTATGCCCGAGCACCTCTTCAATTTGGCTAGTTTTTAATCCCATTATCCTTTTAACCTCTTCGGAACCATAGCTAACCAAACCCCTACCGATGGTCTTACCGCGTTTATCAACGCACAAAACGGCATCACCCACATGAAAAAGTCCCTCGAGCCCAACAACACCAGAGGGTAAAAGGCTTTTTCCTTTTTGCAGAATTGCCTGCGCCGCACCATCGTCCACAACAACCTTGCCGCTGGGTTTCAGGGAAAAAGCGATCCATGATTTACGGCAGTTAAGGTGCTCTTTAAGTGGTTGAAAAAGCGTACCAACTGGCTTTCCCGCAAAAATATCATGTATTATTCCCTGCCTTTTTCCGTTGGCAATTATGTAGGGAATACCAGAAGTTACCACCTTGCGGGCGGCGATAATTTTACTTCTCATGCCTCCCGTACCCACATCCGATGTCTCATCGGTTGCCACATATTCTTCGTCGTTACCCAAGCCTCTGATCGTGGGAATCAGCAACGCCTTATCCGATTTATTAGGGTTTTGGGTGTATAGTCCATCAATGCTCGTAAGATTGATGACCAGATCTACATGAACTAACTGCGCGATCATGGCGGCGAGGTTATCGTTGTCTCCGAATTTTATTTCATCAACAGCTACCGTATCATTTTCATTTATGATGGGGATAACATTCCACTCAAGCAAGGTGAGAATTGTGTGGCGGATGTTCAGATAGCGTTTTCGGTTTTCGGTTAAATCGCTGGCGGTTAGTAGCATCTGGCCTACAAACTTCCCGTGCTTACCAAAGGTTGTTGAATAGACACGCATCAGGCGCCCTTGTCCAATTGCCGCGGCCGCTTGCTTTTCGGGCATACTGGATAGCTTGCTGGTGATGCCTAGACGATGTTTTCCTGATGCTATTGCGCCGGAGGTAACGATTATTGCTTTTCTTCCTTTTTCCGTTTCCCGGGCAACTTCCTCAACAAGCTGATCAATTATTTGCAAATCCAATCCATCTTCGCCGGCTATTACCCCGCTACCAATTTTTATGATGAATGTTTTTGCCCTAGTAATAAGCGACTCTCGGAAATCCTGCATAATCCCTACCCTTTTTCCACCAGGGAGTATAGCACCCTAACGGCTTCCTTAATTCCTTCTCCCGTAACTGCTGAAAAGGCGAGGAGAGTTATGTTTTTTTTCTGAAAAATGTCAAAAACTTTTGCGAGTTTTTGCCGCACTTCGGTTATGTCAATTTTGTTAATTGCCACAACTTGCGGCTTGTCCAGCATTGTTGGAGCATAGAGGCAAAGTTCATTGTTAATCATCTCCCAATCTTTCTCAGGGTTACTATCGTCGCTCGCGATGTCAATTATATGCAAGAGCACCGCGGTCCGCTCAACATGACGAAGAAACTGAATGCCCATCCCCGCCCCATGGTGGGCGCCTTCAATGATTCCAGGAATATCGGCAATGACAAAAGAATGCTCATCATCAACAAATACAACTCCTAGATTGGGCACGAGGGTAGTAAAGGGATAATCGGCAATTTTGGGTTTGGCGGCGGAAGTGTGCGAGATAAAAGTTGATTTTCCAACATTCGGCTTGCCGATGATGCCAACATCGGCAAGCAATTTTAGCTCCAAGATTACCGAAAATTCCTCACCCGCAGTGCCTTCCTGGGCATAACGAGGGGCTTGATTAGTCGCCGTTGCAAAAAAGGCATTCCCCTTTCCCCCCATCCCTCCCCGAGCGGCAACAAACTCTTGCCCGTCTGTGGTTAAATCGACAACAAGCTCCTGCGCTTCTCCCCGCTTCACGATTGTTCCTACAGGCACTTTAAGGAACAAATCTTTGCCGTTTTTTCCCGTTTTGTTGGCACCTTCACCATGTCCTCCACGCTCGGCGCGGTGGTGTTGTCGAAAACGAAAATCCAGGAGGGTTCTCAACTTTTTATCGGCTTTTATTATTACACTTCCGCCCCACCCTCCATTGCCACCATCAGGACCTCCACGGGGCACAAACTTCTCCCTCCGAAAACTTACACAACCTTTTCCACCATCCCCCGCCTGCAGATGTATTTTAGCCACATCAATGAATTTCATAATTCCCACTGCCTCTGTTTTTTAGTCTCCCCCATGGAGCATGATTGTATGGTGAGCAAAAAAAAGGGCGCCCTCACGAGCGCCCTTTATCGGTTCAGTTTAAAACCTATACCTCTAGATTATAAACGCTGACTTTTTTTCTTTTTTTATCCAGTCGCTCAAAAACAACAACGCCATCAACCTTGGCGAAAATGGTGTAGTCCCTGCCCATTCCCACATTCTTGCCAGGATGTACCCGTGTTCCTACCTGGCGAATGATGATGGAACCTGCCCGAATTTTCTGCCCACCAAAAACCTTAACACCACGGCGCTGGGCATTGCTATCCCTGCCGTTTCGTGAACTTCCTTGTCCCTTCTTATGTGCCATAAATCCTCCAAAAACTACGACTTTATCTCTTCGATTTTTACCCTGGTGTAGAGCTGACGATGTCCTACCTTCTTGCGTAGCCCCTTCCTTCTTCTTATCTTAAAGGCGTATACCTTATCTCCCTTTGTCTGTTCCACTATGCGGGCGCTAACGCTAACCCCTGACAAAAAAGGTGTCCCCAGGGATAGTTGATCCTCCTTGGAAACAGCCAAGACGGAATCAAACGAAACAATATCACCTTTAACTCCCTCTAACTTCTCAACGAGTAAAAACGAACCTGCGCTCACCCGATACTGCTTTCCTCCTGTTTTTATAACCGCATACATTTGCAATATATCTCCTTGGAAAAGTTTGGTGGCGCTACGCCATTGAACCAGCTATTGTCAATGTAAAAATGTCTCTTGACATAGAAAACATTAGATAGTGTTTGCTTAGCCCGCCCAAATCCATTATCTTTATAAGAAAAATTGAGGGAGAAAGTTAAAAAATGTACTCAGCAAGTGATCTAAGAAAAGGACTTCGCTTTAAGCTTGATGGCGAACCGCATTTGGTTGTTGATTTTGACTTTGTAAAACCCGGCAAGGGGCAAGCGCTATACAAGTGCAGGCTCAAAAACCTCATTACAGGTAGCCAATTTGAACGATCTTTCCGTTCCGTGGACAACTTTGAGGAAGCGGATATTCAGGAAAAAGAGATGCAGTACCTCTATTTTGAAGGGGATAAATACTGCTTCATGGACAACGAAACATTCGAGCAACTATACCTTAATGCCGACCAGGTTGGTGAGGCTAAGAACTTCCTTCTGGAAAACCTCGTTGTGGAGGTCATGCTATTTGAAGGGAGATCCCTGGGCATTACACTGCCGAATTCTGTTGATGTCATTGTTACCGAGGCATTGCCTTGGATAAAAGGCGATACCGTATCGGGCAACAACAAGCCCGTAAAGATTGAAACTGGTTACCAATTACAAGTTCCTGTTTTTGTTGAGCAAGGAGAAAAAATTCGCGTTGATACCAGAACAGGGGAATATGTAACCCGTGTGAAGGATTAAACCATGTTGGCCCGCGAAGAGAGACATGCTGTGGCAGGCTCTTTGGAAATCCGTGCGGCCTTGTTGGATGCAGTCCGCCGTTTTTTTCGGTCAGCCGGATATTTGGAAGTTGATACCCCCGCACTGTCTCGCCATGCGCTCCCAGAAGTCAACATTGAACCAATAGTTTGCCCCGATTTTGGTGTTTTATTGCCCTCTCCTGAGCTGTTTATGAAGCAACTGCTCGCGAAGGGATACGAGAAAATTTTTCAAATTTGTAAGTGCTTCCGTGCGGGAGAAATAGGAACGAGGCACCGCCAAGAATTTACCATGCTGGAATGGTATCGAAAGCAAGCGAATTATTGGAACCTGATGGAAGAATGCGAAGCACTCATTGCTTTTATCGCAAATAGTTTTGCGCCGAAGATAAAACCAACGCGCAAGGGAAAAACCGTGGCGATAATCCCGCCGTTTGCAAGGATGGAGATGAAGGAGGCGTTTGCGTCATTCGCTCCTTACTCCCTATCGCAAGCGCTTAACAGTTCGTGCTTTGACGAAATTTTTGCCACCACCGTTGAGCCACGCCTCCCGCGTGAAGAAGCCCTTTTCCTCTGGGGATACCCCGCGGAAGGATTTGCCAAAACTCAAAGTGATGCTCCCGCGTTTGCGGAGCGATTTGAACTGTACATCGGTGGCTTAGAAATAGCCAACGGATGCTCGGAGATAGAAACGGAGCAGGAAAACACCAGCGCGATAAAAAGATCATTAGCGCAAAGGGCTACGAGCGGCAAAAAACTTAATTCTTTGCCGCCATTCTATGCCAGCAACTACCAGCTACCCCCCAGCGCTGGTTGCGCTTTGGGCATTGACCGCTTAGTAATGCTTTTTGCGGGTGAGGAAGATATCGGCTCGGTGTTAGCATTTGATGAGTTCGCCAGATAAGCAACGGTTGTACCGTAGCAACTAAGGAAAAGCCCGAGGGGGCTAAGAGTAAAAAGGAGAGCAAGTATGAGCGGAGAATTTCATGAAAGTGTCCTAATGATGATTTGGGGAAGTAGCTTTGTCGTTCAGAGCGTCTTGTTGTTGCTGTTTATTTTTTCGGTGGTCTCTTGGGCAGTTATTATAACCAAAATGTCAGTGCTAAAAGGGATTAACGCAGAGAACAAAGGATTTGTCGATATCTATCTCAATACTTTTTCACTAAAAGAAATACACCAAAAAACGAAGGATTTGAGGGTGTCTGGCTTAGCGAATATCTTCAGAGCGGCTTACGAAGAGTGGGAACACTCGCTTGAGGTTACCAAAAACAACACCACAGGCGAGAAACGCCTTGTTGATAATGTCGAAAGAACCCTCACCATCAGTTGTAACCGTGAGGTGCGCAAATTGGAAGAATACCTAATCATCCTTGCTAGCACAGCCTCGGCGGCGCCGTTTATCGGACTTTTCGGTACGGTCTGGGGCATCATGGATACCTTCAGGGCAATTGGGTTTCGTGGCGCGGCCACGCTTGCCGTGGTGGCTCCAGGAATCTCCGAAGCTTTGGTCGCCACCGCCTTTGGATTGGTAGCGGCGATCCCCGCAAGCCTTTTTTATAATCATTTCCAAAATAGAATTCGTGAGATGCGCACTGAGCTAAACGATTTCGCGGATGAGTTGCTCAATATAGTTGATAGAAACGGGAGGTAGGATGAGAAACTCACGGAGGAGAATAAATGACGCGCCACTTTTAGCGGAAATTAACATCATCCCGCTCGTGGATGTGATGTTGGTGCTCCTAGTCGCCTTTATTGTGGCGGCACCGCTTCTACAGATGGGGATAGATGTTAACCTGCCACAGGTAAAGGCGAAATCCTTGGCGGCGAGTGAGGAAAAAATTATTTTAACCATTAAAGAAAGTGGCGAAATTCATCTTGGCAAAACATTGGTCTCCATGGAAAATTTACGAGAAACGCTCAAAAGCCTTCGCGCCGAGCGCGGTAATGATGAAGTTTTTTTGCGTGCCGATAGCAATGTCCCCTATGGTTTGGTTGCAAAAGCAATGGGAGAAGTGCGGCAGGCAGGAATCGGCAGAATGGCAATGATAACCGAAGAGCCGAGAGGAAAATAGTGCACCAATATTCTTTTTATTTGCGTAGCAGGAATGGCGGTATCATGATCTTTTTTATGGTCTCTTTAGCGGTGCATTTATTTTTCCTTTTTGTCGTCTCTTTGTTAGCTCCTGACGCACGAATTTCAGTAGAAGAGATTTCCTTATACCGTGTGGATTTGGTCTCCACATTGGTGGAAGCACCATCTATTGCCCCCCCAGGGCAATCTAGTACCGCTCCTCTCCAACGACAAAAAGCTCTCTCTTTTAATCCGAAGAAGCTCTCAACCATTAGTGGCACATTTGCCCAAAAGAGGAATGCCCTCTTATCTAGCGCGGCGATAGAGGAAGTGCGAAAGCGAGTTAAGGAAGCTGAAGATAACTCTCCGAGCGAAAACGAAATACAAAAGTTGGTATCTGACTACTACGCCTATGTAGGATACTTGGTGAAAAGTAACTGGCGTGTGCCGCTTTGGATATCCTCTCTTACCGAAGCGGAAACGGTCATTATCCTGAGGATTGCTCGGGACGGTGCACTTACTTATGCAGCCTTTGAAAAAAGCTCAGGAAATCACCACATTGATGAATCCGCAATGCGAGCGGTACGCGCTTCCGTCCCCTTCGCGCCTTTACCAATCTGGATGCGCGACGACTATCTGGAAATAGGGATAAAATTTAACCCCAGGGAGGCGCGATAGATGTCTCGTCGCTATCTTCTTGTAGTTATTCTTGCCATAATACTTGCTGGTTCGCTGGCGTCATCAAGGCAGTATATCAGTATTGATGCCCCTGAATTTCGTAAAATAAAGGTAGCCGTTCCCGAATTTGCCACCAGCAAGGCAACGGGAGCAAACGGATTGTGGTTTTCCCAAGAGATCGCCAACAAACTGTTGTTGACGGGGTTTGTTAGCATTGTTGATAGGACAAGCGACAACAGCGCTATAACAGCAAGTGCGGTGGAGCTTGCGGCGGATTTTCTTGTATGCGGAACAATCAGCCCCCAAGGAGAAATTAGCATTGTTTTACTAGATACTGTCAACAGCGCCAAACTGGCGACCAAGAGCTACCCAGACAGCCAACAAAGACCACTCGCAACCTCGCGTAAAATTGCCGCTGACATCTTCTCTTGGCTCACTGGTGAGCAAGGTCCCTTTGATAGTCGTATCGTTTTTGTCGCGGCAAAAAAAAATCATTGGGAAGTGCGTTCAGTCCATTTCGATGGCACGGACGAACAGCTACTGCATACCGAAAGGCATATTATCGTTGCCCCATTCCTATCACCAAACCAGCGTTACCTAGCTTTTACCTCCTATGCTGAAGGAAAACCCGCCGTTTTTATCAAGGATCTTGTTATGGGAACCGTACGGAAGATTGCCGCACATCAGGGAATCAATGTCGCTGGTGATTGGAGCCGTAACAGCGAAGAAATCCTCTTTAGCGCCAGCGATGGTAAAGGCGGGGAGCAGATCTATCGCATCGGTAAGGATGGAAGAGGCAAAAAGAAAATTACGGATACCGATGGCACCAATATCTCCCCTTCGTGGTCGCCGGATAACAGCAAAATTATCTTTACTGCCAACGAGTATGGCACCCCTCAGATATTTGTCATGGAGGCTGACGGTACGAATCGCCAAAGGCGTTTGGGCAACAGCGGCTATTGCACCAATCCTACTTGGTCTCCCAAGGGAAATTTAATTGCGTTTGAAAATAGGATTGGTGGATTGTTACAGATTTGCACGGTTAATGAAAACGGCAGCAATTACAGACAGCTAACGGCAAATGATGATGATACGCGCTCTCCTTCGTGGTCTCCTTGCGGGCGTTTTATCACCTTCTACATCCGCAACCATGGTGTTTTTGTGATGAATTTTGATGGCTCCAATCCTCGCAAAATCTTCTCTGGCGATGTTCGTGGCGTGATGTGGTCCAAGCTCCTGCAACACTAACATTAAGGATAGAAAATGAAAAATTTGATGGATGTGATTGTGCGCCTACGCGCACCTGACGGCTGTGATTGGGACAAGCAACAGGACAAAAAACAGGTCGTCCGCTATTTGTTGGAAGAACTTTATGAGCTAATTGATGCTGTGGAAAATGACGACATCACCAACGAACAAGAAGAAGCGGGGGATGTGTTCTTCCTCCTGTTGTTTCTAATTTACATTGCCGCTGAACGGAACGAGTACCATCTGGATTCCGTTATCGCCCAGGCCACAGAAAAGATGATTCGCCGTCATCCCCATATTTTTGCCAACGCGGAGGTACACGGACTATCAGAAATAAAAGCCAATTGGTTAGCCATCAAACAACAGGAAAAAAACAAGGTACCGTCGTGTTCGTTGGAACCTCCGCCTCGTTCAATGCCCCAGTTACTAAGAGCGCAAAAGGTGCAGTATAAGGCTAGCCAGCTAGGCTTTGATTGGGAAAATATTGAGGGAGTTTTGCAAAAAATGGGGGAAGAACTTGACGAATTACGCGACGCCTTGACCAATACCCAAAGCAACAACCGCGAGGAAGAAGTGGGGGATATCTTATTCACAGCGGTGAACATCGCTCGTTTTTTAGACATTGATGCGGAAAAGGCATTACGCGGTAGCACCGAAAAATTTACCCAACGCTTTTCCCAGATGGAAGCGGAAATAAAGGCCAGCGGTAAAACTCTCGCTGCAATTCGCCAGGAAGAATGGAATCGCGCTTGGGAAAACATTAAAAGGAAGAGGGAATAATGGACTTTTTTTTGTGCGTGATAGGCATGGTGCTGGTAGTTGAAGGGCTACCCTACTTTGCGATGCCCGAAAAAATGAAGGCGTATTTTTTAAGAGCACAGCTTCTAAGCGATACTCAAATGCGTATTGCGGGATTAGTGGCAATATTGCTGGGATTGGCCTTGGTTTATTGGGGACGCCAGTGAAAACTGACTGTTTTGATTATTTCTTGCCACCCGCATTGATAGCTCAAGAACCTCTGCCAGTACGGGATTCTTCTCGGTTACTGGTTTTGGAAAGGCAAACGGGGCAGATTAGAGAACGGCGCTTTAGCGAGATTGCTGATTTTTTTTCTGCAGGAGATGTACTAGTTACGAATAACAGCAAGGTTCTTCCTGCACGCCTCCGGGGGAAAAAGGATACGGGGGGACAGGTGGAAGTCTTTTTGTTAAAGACTACAGGCAATGGATTGTGGGAAGCGCTCCTCAAGCCAGCTAAGCGCATTTTCCCTGGCATTACAATTGCGTTGCCGCAGGGAGGAAGGGCAAAAATCATTGCTCGCCTTGACGAAAAGAGGTGGCAGATACAGCTTTCTTTGCCGTTAGCAGAGGAAGAATTTTTAGAGGCAAACGGATCTGTTCCCATCCCGCCCTACATCCTGCGAGAGGAGCAGGATACCCGTACTGCAAGCGATAAAGAAAGATACCAAACCGTTTATGCCCAGCAAACAGGATCGGTCGCCGCGCCCACTGCGGGGCTTCACTTTACTAAAGAGTTATTAGCAAGGATTGCGGGGATTGGGGCTACCATCGCCCCGGTCACACTCCATGTAGGATACGGTACCTTTGCGCCGATAACGGCTGAGGATATTGATAACCACCGCATGGAAGCGGAAGAATTTGTAATAACTCCTGCGACGGCAACAACTATTAACCAAGCTCAAAGAATTATCTCCGTTGGTTCTACCGCTTGTAGAACGCTAGAAGCCAGTACCGACGAACAAGGATTGATTGCCCCCGGCAGGGGCAACTCCGACCTTTTTATCAAACCCGGCTATCAGTTTAAGGCTGTTGACTGTCTGATAACCAATTTCCACCTGCCTCGTTCGACCCTGTTGGTACTCGTTTGTGCTTTTGCTGGTAGCGAACTAATCCGTTTGGCATATGAATATGCCATTGCCCATAAGTTTCGCTTTTATAGCTATGGGGATTGCATGTTGATACTCTAGCGAACAAGGACACACAGGAGAGAGCATCATTCGCCGCCAAGAACAAAAAAACTAAGGAGCACTAAATGCGCTTTACCATCACCCATACCGATACAAACAGCCTTGCACGGGTTGGAGAAATTAATACCGCTCATGGCGCGATCAACACCCCGTGTTTCATGCCTGTTGGCACACAGGCGAGCGTGAAAACCCTTACGAACTCTCTCGTTGAGGAACAGGGGGCAGAAATTATTTTGGCGAATACATACCACCTATACCTCCGCCCTGGACACAACATCATCGCTCAACTGGGGGGACTGCATCAGTTTATGCGATGGCAAAAACCGATACTCACTGATAGCGGCGGCTTTCAGATTTATAGCCTAGCCTCCTTGCGGAAAGTTACACCAGCAGGAGTCTTCTTCCAATCGCATATTGACGGATCATCCCATCTCCTCTCCCCTGAATTAGCAATTGAAGCGCAATGTGCCTTTGGCGTGGATATCATGATGTGCCTTGATGAGTGTACCCCCTATCCCGCAACCAGCGAACAAGCGGAACAATCGCTTACCTTAACCGCCCAATGGGCAAAACGATGCAAAGAAGCAAAAGGAGAAAATCCCAACGCGCTTTTTGGCATTGTTCAAGGCGGCATGTATCCCGATCTGAGAAGAAAATCGGTGGCATCGCTGCTGGAGATAGGCTTTGATGGTTATGCCTTGGGGGGGCTTTCCGTCGGCGAACCTAAAGAACTTATGAAAGAAATGGTCGAGACTGCTGCCCCGATGCTCCCTGCCGATAAACCCCGCTACTTGATGGGCGTGGGATTTCCCGCAGATATTGTGCATGCTGTTGGCAACGGCATTGACATGTTTGATTGCGTAATCCCCACAAGATGCGCTAGAAATGGTTTGTTGTTTACAAACGAAGGCAACATTGCTATAGGCTCCAGCCGCTATCTTAAGGATAAGAATCCACTTGATAATACTTGTGATTGTTACACCTGTCGTAATTTTTCGCGTGCGTATCTACGGCACCTTTATGTTTCTGGCGAGATAACGGCGATGGTGCTAAACACCATCCATAACCTGCGCTTTTACATGCGCCTCATGGAAGGAATTAGAACGGCGATAAAAACAGGGGCATTTGCGGAGTTAAGCAACAAATTTACCCAAAAATGATACAGGAGGCTTAAAAATGGTAACAGCAGCTTACGCAATGGGAGGAATTCCTGGCGGTGGTGCAGGGGGAGAAACTTGGCAGTTTTTGATTATGCTGGCAGTGCTTTTTGGCATTTTTTACTTTTTGCTGATACGCCCGCAACAAAAACAACAAAAAGAACACAAAGCCATGCTGGAAGGCCTGGCCCATGGAGATGAGGTCATCACATCGGGAGGAGTGTTCGGCAAGGTTGTTGCGATCACCGAAACCGTCGTTACGCTAGAGATTTATGAGAAAGTAAGAATTAGAGTGGGCAAAAACCACATAACCGCCGTGGTAAACAAATCTGCGTAAAAGGGATAACAATGTTTAACAGTATCAAGTTGCGTGTGGCGCTAACCTTAGTGGTCTTGCTGGTCGCAGTGTTTTTCCTGCTTCCAACCATTTTACCCGGAGATTCTCCTTGGCAGAAGATGCTACCTGCGGAAAAAATTCATCTTGGGCTTGATTTGCAGGGTGGAACGCATCTTGTTTTGGAAGTAGATACGGAAAAGGCGGTTGATGGGTGGCTTTTTCGCATGGGGAACGACATCAGGGAAAATCTGATGGATAAGGGTATCCTCTTTCGCTATCTAGAGCAGCAGTCATCGGGAAATGCGCTTGTTTTTGAGCTACCGGACGCTCCTTCGCGCACCGCTT